>CAZPRB010000060.1:0-12725 GCA_964588645.1 uncultured Acetatifactor sp.
AAGCTACGCACATAAGAAATTCTCGCATTTGATTTAGAGAAATATCTGTATGTGTATGGCGAACAACTGATGCCCCGGTGTTTTCACTACAAAAGACGCAAATAATCATAAATTCCAAAGCGCGCATATGTTAGAAACTCCACATTTGACACTCCGAATTCCGCTGCGCTCCCCATGCGTACTGTGCCGGGTAGCCGCCCTAATATACTTAGCTGAAGTATCTCTTAAGAAGACCTTCGAATGCTTTGCCGTGTCTAGCCTCGTCGCGAGCCATTTCATGAACGGTATCGTGGATAGCATCCAGATTCAGAGCCTTTGCTCTCTTGGCAAGGTCGAACTTACCGGCAGTAGCACCGTTCTCGGCATCCACTCTCATCTCAAGATTTTTCTTGGTGGAATCGGTTACCACCTCGCCGAGTAATTCCGCAAATTTAGCGGCGTGCTCTGCTTCCTCCAAAGCTGCCTTCTCCCAGTAGAGACCAATTTCCGGATAACCCTCTCTGTGAGCCACTCTGGACATTGCAAGATACATACCAACCTCAGAACATTCTCCTTCAAAATTTGCACGAAGGTCCTTGATGATATCCTCGGGAGCGCCCTGAGCAACACCTACCACATGCTCGGCAGCCCAGGTCTTCTCACCCTCCTGAACAGTAAACTTCTCAGCGGGAACACCACAGATAGGGCACTTTTCCGGCGCGGAATCTCCTTCATGAACATAACCACATACTTGACATACATACTTCATAATCTTAATCTCCTTTTCTTTTTGGTTTCTTATTTTTAGTTTCATTACTTTTTGGTTCTATGCTTCCTTTGTACATTTGCCGCAGGTTCCGTAGAAATACGTCACATGCCCGGCAATGACTCCGTCAAAAGCTTCCCCCGCCACTTCGGTAATGGAATCAATGCTTTTCATCTCCAAGTCAATTACCCTGCCGCATACACTGCATACAAAATGGTAATGGGGAGAGATATCGGCATCAAAATGGTCAACACCATCACCCAGACGCAACCGCTGAATCTCGCCGATATCTGCAAGAAGAGTCAGATTGCGATACACAGTACCTAAACTGATGTTGGGGTTTTGCTGCCTTACATTCATATAGACAACATCTGCGGTGGGATGATCCTTTCTTTCCATTAGGAAAGCCTTAATCATATCACGCTGTTTACTGTGCTTCAGTACCATTGACAGCTCCTTTCTTGATAATAGGAATCATTACTAATTTTATTATAACAATTATTTTCTCCTTGTCAACCATTTTTGAAATATTTTTTCAAAAATGCAGCCCAATGATTTTATAATTTTTTAATGATAATCTATGATTGTTTTTAAACATTTCCCGAAGGAGTGTGGTATACTGGACTATATATGGAATGGGAGAGAGATAACCATGAAATTTAAGACTCGGCTGAAAGTAACCTTTATCAGTATTATCCTGCTGCCCCTCCTGTTGACGATTCTTGCCTTTGTGACAATCGCAATTTATCTGACCGGCATGCAGCCGGACGGGCAGTTTAAGGAAATAGATTATGCTGCCATGTCCGACAATATGCAGGAATTTCTCAACGTGACGGATGAGGCGTACTTTGCACTTGCCAAGCAGGCGCAGACAGATGCGACCAGGCTGGAGGATAAGGAATACCTTGCGGGAGTGGATAAGGAAATCGCCCGTAACACCACCTATATTGTGGTGAGGAAGGGTTCGGAGATTTATTATGCGGGGGATGAGGCTGCGGCAAGGAAAATCTTTGACAAGCTGCCGCCCTACGGCAAGGCCCTGCCTGCTGAGGATTCCGGATACTACTTCAACGACCTGGAGAAATATGTGAAGCAGATAGATTTCACCTTTTCGGACGGCAGTGAGGGAAGCGCATTCGTCATTACCAAGATGAATCCCCTGATTTCCCGAATTCTTCTGATAGATATGTTTATTGCCATTGTGTGTATCCTGATTTTTACAAGTCTGATGCTGACCCAGTGGATACGCAAGGGTGTATTCAAGCCCATTAATGAGCTGAACATCGCCATGCAGAAGATAAAGGAAGGCAACTTTGATTATATGCTGCAGACAGACATCAAGGGTGAAATCGGTGAGCTTTACAGCAATTATGAGGACATGCGCCTGCGGCTGAAGGAGTCCACGGAGGAAAGCATTCAGCATAAGCAACAGAATAAGGAGCTCATCAGTAACATCTCCCACGATTTGAAGACCCCTATCACGGCAATCAAAGGCTATGTGGAAGGAATCATGGACGGTGTGGCGGACACGCCGGAGAAGATGGACAAATACATCAAGACGATTTACAACAAAGCAAACGACATGGACCGTCTGATTAACGAGCTGACCGTGTACTCCGGAATCGACAATAACCGCATTCCCTACAATTTCCACCGGATTAACGTGGCAGACTATTTCGGAGATTGCGTGGAGGAGGTGGGACTGGATTTGGAGTCCAAGAATATCAAGCTGAACTATTCCAGCCTGATAGAACCTGACACCATTGTCATAGCAGACCCCGAACAGATGAAGAAGGTCATCAACAACATTATCAGCAACAGTGTGAAGTACATGGACAAGCCCCATGGGGAAATCACCATCCGCATTCTGGATGAGGTGGATTCCATCCGCGTGGAGATTGAGGATAACGGCAAGGGAATCGCCCAGAAGGATTTGCAGCGAATCTTCGACCGGTTCTATCGGACGGATGCTTCCCGCAATTCCGCACAGGGCGGAAGCGGCATTGGACTTTCCATTGTAAAGAAGATTATTGAGGATCATGGCGGATATATCTGGGCCACCGCCAAGGAGGGTGAAGGCACCTGCATGCATTTTGTTTTGAGAAAATATATTGAGCTGCAGCAGCCCAAGTAACAGTACAGACCGGAGGATAGAAAATGAGCAAGATTTTGATTATTGAAGATGAAGTGGCAATTGCGGATTTGGAGAAGGATTATCTGGAGCTGAGTGATTTTCAGGTTGATATTTGCAACACAGGTGATGAGGGTCTGCGGACCGCGCTGGAGGGCGATTACAATCTGGTAATTCTGGATTTGATGCTTCCGGGTATGGATGGCTTTGAGGTATGTAAAAAGATTCGGGAAGAGAAGAATATCCCCATCCTCATGGTATCGGCCAAAAAAGATGATATTGACAAAATCAGAGGTCTGGGTCTGGGCGCGGACGATTATATGACCAAGCCCTTCAGCCCCAGTGAGCTGGTTGCCAGAGTGAAGGCTCACATGGCACGTTATGAGAGATTGGTGGGCACCAATCAGAAGCCGCAGAACGATATTGTGGAGATTCGCGGAATCCGCATTGATAAAACGGCACGCCGTGTCTATGTGGAAGGAGAGGAGAGAACCTTCACCACCAAGGAGTTTGATTTGCTTACCTTCCTGGCGGAGAATCCCAACCATGTGTATACCAAGGAAGAGCTCTTCCGCGAAATCTGGGACATGGATTCCATCGGCGATATTGCCACCGTCACGGTACACATCAAGAAAATACGTGAGAAAATCGAGAAGGATACGGCAAAGCCCCAGTATATCGAGACCATTTGGGGCGTGGGCTATCGGTTTAAGGTGTAAAAGTATTTGCTCATACTATTGCGTTTTAGGTGTTTTTTGTTATATACTTAGTGAAGATTAAGCAAACGAAAACCAAAAGAAAACGAGGTGCTCAAATGGCTAACAAGAAACCAATCACAAAAGCAGAAATTCAGGCAAGAAAAGAGGAGATTATGGAGCAGTGCTTTGAATGCTATGCGGACCACGGCTTCTACGGAACCGGAGTCAAGGCATTGGCAAAGTATTGCGGATGTACCTCTGCAAATCTGTACACCTATTTTGAAAACGTGGAAGATCTGATTATCCAGTCCACGGAATACTGTATGAGTAAGGTGGAGGACGATTTCATAGCGAAGGCGCCCACGGCGGTGGAAGATCTGTGGCGTTTCATAGATGAGATACCCTACTGGACGGCAGAAAAGCACGGGAAGAAATACCGCCTGATGTATCAGATTTATACCCACCCGAAATACAGACAGCACGGACAGAAATTCTTCGCCGGCGTGGACAAGAGATACACGGATTACGCCAGACTTCTGGAGGGAAAGCTGGGTATCCCCTATGAGAAGCTGACTCCGCTGATATTCATACTCATCCGGGCTTGTGTGCATTATGCGCTGTTTGAGGATGAGTTTTACCTGAAAGCACAGATGGATGTGTTGAAGGAGATGCTGGAGCTCTTTATCAGGAAATACAATTCCAAGGCAGCGGAAGGTATCCTGAAAGAAGCATAGGAATTTACGGAAAGAAAAGAATAAAATAAGATGATATATACAGTAACCTTTAATCCGTCACTGGACTATGTGGTGACGGTCAGGCATTTCATAGAGGGCATTGTGAACCGTACCGGGGAGGAAAGGATTGTTCCCGGAGGAAAGGGCATCAATGTCTCCATGGTATTGAAGAATCTGGGATATGAGAGTACGGCGCTTGGCTTCCTCGCAGGCTTTACAGGCAGGGAGCTGCAGCGTCTTCTGGAGGAAAAAGGAATTGCCACGGATTTCATCACCGTGGCGGAGGGCCTGTCCCGCATCAATGTGAAAATCCGCTCGGAGCAGGAATCTGAGATTAACGGAGCAGGACCGGTTATCCGCCCGGAGGACCTTGCCGGGCTCTATGAGAGATTAGATGCTTTGCAGGCGGGGGATATTCTGGTGCTGGCGGGCAGCGTCCCGGGCACCATGCCGGTCTCTGTTTATGGGGATATGCTGAAGCGCCTGCAGAAGCGAGATTTGAAGCTGGTGGTAGATGCCGCCGGCAATCTGCTGGACAAGGTGCTGCAGTACCGCCCTTTTCTGATAAAGCCCAATCATCATGAGCTGGGGGAGCTCTTTGGAGTGACAATCAGCGGCAAGGAGGAGGCGGCTGTCTATGCAGGGAAGCTGCAGGAGAGAGGTGCCCGCAATGTGCTGGTATCCATGGCAGGTGAGGGCGCTGTGCTGGTTGCTGAGGATGGAAGGATTTATCGGGCGAAGGCACCGAAGGGACGGGTACGCAATTCTGTGGGAGCAGGAGATTCCATGGTGGCGGGCTTCCTCGCCGGATATCTGGAAAAGGGTGACTACGCAGATGCATTCCGCATGGGGGTGTGCACAGGCAGTGCGTCTGCATTTTCCGATGGTCTGGCTACCCGGGAGGAAGTGGAGAAGCTGTTACAGAAAGGTGACATTTGGGAATGACGCTGGAAGGAATGAGTGTTTGCGGGGGAATTGCAATCGGAAGACTGGCTGTCTGCCGGAAAGGGAATACACAGGTTGGGCAGACAGAGGTAAGAGATACGATTGCGGAGAAGGAACGGTTTACCCGGGCAAGGGATGAGGTCAGAGAGCAGCTGGAGGGATTGTACGAAAAGGCTTTGCAGAAGGTGGACGAGGCGGATGCAGAGATTTTTCGGGCGCTTCAGCTGCTTTTGGATGACCCGGAATACGGAGGCTCGGTCACAGGGCTGATAGAGAATAAGAGGATGAATGCTGAGTGGGCAGTGGCTTCTACGGGGGATGCTTTTGCCCGGATGCTTGCCTCGACGGATGCGGAATATATGAGAGAGCGGGAGGCGGATGTAAGAGATATTACAGACCGCATTCTTGCTGTTTTACAGGGAGCGGAGAAGCATGTGTTCACAGGGGATGAGCCGGTGATTTTGCTGGCGGAGGATTTGACCCCCGGTGAGACCCTGCAGCTTGACAAAGGGAAGGTGCTTTCCTTTGTGACAAGCTATGGCTCGCCCACCTCTCACACTGCAATTTTGGCCCGCGCCATGAAGGTTCCGGCGCTGACGGGTGTCTCCTTCCCGGAGGACGCGGATGGGAAATACGGTATTGTGGACGGCTACGCCGGGAGACTGATTCTGGAGCCGGATGAGGCTACTCTGGCAGCATACAGGCTCCGCATGGAGGAGGACGCAAGGGAGGAAGCCCTTCTGATGCAGCTGAGAACCCGGGAGACGATGAGCCGGGACGGCAGGAGCATCAGCCTTTACGCCAATATAGGCAGTCCGGCGGATGCCGAGGAGGCGCTTTCCAACGGAGCGGAGGGCGTAGGACTGTTCCGCAGTGAATTGCTGTATCTGGAGGCAGAGGATTATCCCACGGAGGAGGCACAGTTTGCCGTATACAGGGCGGTGGCGGAGCTGCTGGCAGACAAAAGGCTCGTCATCCGTACCCTGGACGTGGGCGCGGATAAGCAGGTGGGGTACCTGGGTCTGGACAGGGAGGAGAACCCGGCTCTGGGCTATCGCGGTATCCGTGTTTGTCTGGACAGACCGGATGTGTTCAAGACCCAGCTTCGCGCTATTTTTCGGGCAAGTCAGTACGGCAATTTGGCAGTGATGTTCCCCATGATTATCTCCGTGGAGGAGGTGCGCCGCTGCAAGGAAATCCTTGCGGAGGTGAAAAGGGAGCTGACGGAGGAAGGCATTCCGTACAGGGATTGCGAAATAGGTGTGATGATAGAGACCCCGGCGGCGGTGATGATATCCGATTTGCTGGCGCAGGAGGTGGATTTCTTTTCCGTGGGGACCAATGACCTTACCCAGTATACACTGGCGATTGACCGGGGGAATCCCAAGCTTTATGACAGCTACGATTCTCATCACGAAGCGGTGCTGCGTATGCTTCGGATGGTTGTGGACAACGCCCACAAAGCCGGAATCCGTGTGGGCATCTGCGGAGAGCTGGCGGCAGATGTGACGCTGACGCGAACCTTCCTTGAGATGGGCTTTGATGAATTGTCCGTGTCGCCTTCCATGCTCTTGAAGGTGAGGAAGAAGGTTAGGGAGTAGACAGAAAGCTTAGCTTTTTGGAAAATCATAGAAAATATCGTTTGGAGGAGCATTATGCTGCCGGAACAATTTTTGAATAGAATGAAGGAAATGCTGGGAGAAGAGTATGATGCGTTTCTGGAGAGTTTTTCGGAGGAGAAGTATCAGGCGCTTCGCCTGAATCCCTTGAAGGTGGCTGTCAACGGAGAGTGTGCTGACGTTCTGCTTGCACCGGATAGGGAGAGGTTGTCCGTGGATTGTCCGTTCCATCTGACACCTGTGTCATGGGCGGAAAACGGATATTATTACGAGAAGGAAGACCTTCCCGGCAAGCATCCCTATCATGAGGCGGGTGTCTACTATATTCAGGAGCCCAGTGCCATGGCGCCGGTGACGCTTCTGGAGCCGGAGCCCGGAGAGCAGATACTGGATTTGTGCGCTGCGCCGGGAGGAAAGAGCACGCAGATTGCAGCAGCCATGGAGGGCAAAGGTCTGCTTATCAGCAATGAGATTCATCCCGCCAGAGCCAAGATACTCTCTGAGAATATAGAGCGCATGGGAATCAGAAATGCCTGTGTGACCAATGAGACACCCGGGCATCTGGCACAGGTTTTCCGGGAATATTTTGACAAGATTTTGGTGGATGCACCCTGTTCGGGGGAGGGCATGTTCCGGAAAAATGAGGCGGCCTGTCAGGAGTGGAGCCTTGAAAATGTAGAGCTCTGCGGAGCAAGACAGGATGAGATATTGGACTGTGCCGCGCAGATGCTGAGACCGGGTGGCAGGATAGTCTACTCCACCTGTACCTTTGCACCCACGGAAAATGAGGGTAGTATTGAGCGGTTTCTGGCAAGACATCCGGAGTTTCAAGTATTACCGATCGACAAGGAAAAGCTGGGCATCCAAGGGGATGATGCGCCGACCCTGCGTCTTTGGCCTCATCATATCAAGGGGGAGGGGCATTTTGCGGCAGTGCTTGAGAAGGAAGGAGATATGCCGGAAGGGTATCATGCAAGTGCTCCCATGGGTACGGAAAAGGGCGTTTCGGACAAGGAACTGGGGGAATACCCGGCGTTTGAAAAGGAATTCCTGAGGGTGAGATTACAGGGAATCAAATTGAAATTCGGAGACAATCTATATCTGGCGCCGGAGAATATGCCGAACCTGAAGGGCTTGAAGGTGCTCCGCCCCGGATTGCATATCGGTACCTTGAAGAAAAACAGATTTGAGCCTTCCCATGCGTTGGCATTAGCGCTGAAGCCCGGAGATGCAAGCTTACTATGGGATTTGCCTTCTGCAGAGCATACGATAGTTGCATATCTGAACGGACAGACCTTTCCGGCGGAGGGCGAGAAGGGCTGGTATCTGATTTGCGTGGACGGTTTTGGCATCGGATGGGGCAAGCTGGCCGGCGGAAGTATGAAGAACCATTATCCCAAGGGACTTCGGAAAAACTAGGCAAACACCATGATTTCAGCATGGATGGAAAAGACAGAATAGGAGATTTGGGACAAATCAGATGCGAACAGAGATTATTTACGAGGATGCTGCGATTGTGATAGCCCGTAAGCCTGCGGGACTGGCCACCCAGACCGCTAAGGTGGGACAGCAGGATATGGTCAGTGAATTAAAGAATTATCTGGCAGCGGGGCAGCGGGGCAAGGTTCCCTATCTGGGTGTGATTCATCGATTGGACCAGCCCGTGGAGGGTTTGCTGGTTTTTGCGAAGGAAAAATCTGCGGCGGCAGCCCTCACAAAACAGCTGGCACAGGGCACTCTGCACAAACAATACTATGCGGTCATCTGTGGAAAACCTTGTCGGGACACAGGGGAGCTTGTGGATTACCTGTACAAGGATAACGCAGGAAAGGCGCAGCTGGTCACCGGACGACAGGCAGAATTTCCGGAAGCAAAAAAAGCGGTGCTGCAGTATAAAATTACAGAAGAGATATCCTCAAACAAAGGACTTTTTCTGGCAGATATCCACATTGACACCGGGCGCTTCCATCAAATCCGTGCCCAGATGGCTCATGCAGGCATGCCCCTTCTGGGTGACAGTAAGTACGGAAGCGAGGCTTCCCTGGCGTTGAGTAGAGAATTGGGAATCCGCAATGTGGCTTTGTGTGCCTACTGCATAGAACTGATACATCCCGTGACAAAGAAAAAAATGAAATTTACGATTCCTTATTCCAAAATCTTGTAATTAGGTCTTGGAGGTATGAATCCGATGAAATCAAACATACTAATTCTAACGGAACAAGCTGCGAGAGGGATATAGTATGGGCGATATATGGAAAACAGAAAAGTGCAAAAGAAATCAAGTATGGATACTGCTTCTGCTGACGGGAGCAGTATATTTTTTTCTCAAATACCTGACCCCATTAATTGCTCCGATATTAATTGCGTTATTGTTTGTGACAATTTTCGGTCCGCTACTTAAGAAAATGCAAGAAAAATGGCATATTCACAGACAAGTTGGAGCGATTGTACTGCTGAGTCTGGCGGCAATCTTGCTATTGTGTCTATTGTGGATACTATTTTCGTGGATTGTGGGGAGCCTGCCGGAGTGGATTAGCGGTCTGGACACGTTGGAACAGGAGCTGGAGCAGGTCGTTTGGGCGGTCTGTCAGACGGTGGGAAGGGCAATTGGTGTGGACAGTGTCTATCTGGAGGAGACGCTGATGGGAAGCATCAACGACGGATTCGACTATATCCAATATGAAGCGGTTCCCGGCATGCTTTCCCGGACACTTTCCTATGTGAAAGAAATTGTCGCCCTGGGAGGCTTTCTCATAACCTTTATCATTGCAGCAGTACTTCTGGCGAAGGATTATGATGAAATCATGAATCGTATGCTGGACAGGGAGGAGTGCCATGTGATTCTGGAGGTCATCTGCGGCATCATCCGTTATATTGCTACCTTTGTAAAGGCGCAGCTGATTATTATCTGCATCATGGCGGCGGTTGCTGCAATGACGCTTGGTTTTTCCGGAATCAGACATGGTGTTCTCTGGGGGATTCTGGCAGGTTTTTTGGACGCATTGCCTTTTGTGGGAACAGGTATTGTTTTGATTCCGCTGGCACTGGTACAGATTTTCTATGGATATTACGGACGTGCTGTTGTCTGCATTATCCTGTATATTGCCTGTATATTTCTGCGGGAATTGCTGGAGCCAAGACTGATTGGCCGTCGTATCGGGGTGCCGCCCATCGCAGTATTGGCCTCTTTGTATGCGGGCATTCAGCTGTTTGGTGTGTGGGGTATCATCAAGGGACCGCTGGGTTTTGTCATGATATACGAGACCTACAGAAGTCTGCGGAAAAGATTGTAAAGTTTAAAATTTATTGAAAGAATCTAAAGAATCTGTGAAAAGTATGGCAAAACGCAGGGTTTTGTGCTATGCTGATGTAACAAAAGGAACTTAAAACTCTGGTTTCAGGAACAGGAGGGAGAAAAGATGGATTTTTTGAATTCTTTGGCAAATAAAAGTAAGGACGTGGCGGAGAAAGCTAAGAAGCTGGCAGAGGTAGCCGGACTGAATGCTCAGATTGCGGCAAAAGAGTCCGAGATGAAAACTGCTTACGGTGAAATCGGAAAGAAAATTTACGAGAATAAAGCGACATGGAAGGATGTAGACCTCAGTGAGCTTATCGGTAAAATTGACGGTGTGGAAGCAGAGATTGCGAAGCTGAAGGAGGAAATCCGTACAGCAAAGGGAGTAAGGCTCTGTGCCGGTTGTGGTGAGGAAATCAATCAGGAGGTTGCTTTCTGTCCCAAGTGCGGAACGGCTGCACCCAAAGAGGAATCCACCGAGCCTGCGGCGGATGAAGCACAGGTGATTGATGTTGTAGCAGAAGAGGTCGCAGCAGAACAGGTGACAGAAGCTTCTGAGGCGGAAGAGCCTGAGGAAGAATAATTTCAGATGAAGCAAATGGAAAGAGGGAGTATCGCTCGTTGTCAGAGCGATACTCCCTTTCATTTTATTGGGGCGATATTCTCTCTCATTTTGTCGGAGCGGCATATCCTTTTTTACTGGAGGGAATGCATCAGAACTTAAAGAGAGTGTTCAGAATGCCTCTTCCCAGGGAGGCACCTACATTTCCGCCCAATTTCTTGCCGAAGCTTCCGCCGACGCTCTTTCCGATGGAGTTGCCGATTTCGCGACCGATGGTTCCGCCTGCGCTTCTGGCAACGTTCTTCACAACCCTGTTCGTTCGCTTCTTGTTGGCAGCGGCTTCCTTTTCAGCAGCCTTCTGCTTACGTTCTGCTTCCTTTTCAGCAGCTTTTTGTGCAGCCTCCGCCTCCTTTTCGGCAGCTTTCTTTGCTGCTTCTGCTTCCATAGCCTGCTGTGCAGCCTCTGCATCTGCCACAGATTTTCTCTGCAGGAATTCATATGCGGAATCCCTGTCATAGGAATCGTTATATCTGGTATAAAGAAGGCTTCCTTTTATCTCACTGTCCCTTTCTTCTTCGCTGATGGCACCCATTCGGCTCTGTGGAGGAAGAATAGTAGTTCTTTGTACGATGGTGGGAACACCATTCTCGTCCAATACGGAGACAAGTCCTTCACCGATGCCCAGTTCCAAGAGAGTTTCGTAGGTGTTGAAGGTCGGATTTTCGCGGAAGGACATGGCAGCCGCTTTGGCCGCTTTTTGTTCTGCGGGAGTATAAGCGTGAAGCGCATGCTGTATTTTGTTGCCCAGCTGGGCAAGAACGCCGTCCGGAATGTCTTTGGGATTCTGGGTGATGAAGTAGATGCCAACGCCCTTAGAGCGGATAAGCTTTACAACCTGCTCTATTTTTTCCAACAAAGCCTTAGGGGCGTTGTTGAATAACATATGTGCCTCATCAAAGAAAAATACCATTTTCGGCTTATCTCTGTCGCCTGCCTCCGGCAGGGTTTCAAACAATTCCGACATCATCCATAGCATAAAGGTGGAGTACATGGTAGGAAAATTTATCAGCTTCTGACAATCCAGTATCTGAATGGTACCCTTCCCATCGCAGTCGGTGCAGAACCAATCTGCGATGTTTAAGGCAGGTTCACCGAAGAAGCGGTCGCCGCCCTCACTTTCCAGCGCAATGATTGAGCGGATAATTGCGGCGAGACTTTGTTTGGACATATTGCCGTACTCTAAGGAGAATTCTTTTGCATTGTCACTTACATACTGGAGCATGGCACGTAAATCCTTGGTGTCCACCAAAAGCAGTCCTTCATCATCCGCAATTTTGAAGATGACAGTGAGAATGTCCGACTGTGTCTCATTCAAATCCAGAATCCGGGATAGAAGCAAAGGCCCCATTTCGGAAATTGTGGTCCTCAAAGGAAGCCCTTTTTCCCCATATACATCCCAATAGGTTGTGGGATAGGCTTCAAAGGCATACCCTAATTCGTTCAGTCCCATGCTGTCCATGCGCTTCTGAATATTGTCATTCATGGAGCCCTCTTTGCACATGCCAGCGAGGTCACCCTTCACATCTGCCAGAAATACAGGTACACCACAATCGCTGAAGGATTCAGCCAGCACCTTCAGGGTGATGGTTTTTCCGGTGCCGGTAGCACCGGCAATCATGCCGTGGCGGTTCGCCATCTTAGGATAGATATACACCCTTTCATCGCCCGACATACCTACTAAAATCTTTTTGTCCTGATACATAAGCTTCCTCCCGAGATATTTCACTCATACTTTTTCTTATAATAAATTATTATAAGCTATTTCTGTTTTCTGTGTAAAGATGTATATGGAAGAAATAGGTACATAGGTACATATAATGCAACGTTGCCACAGACAGGATTTGAACCTGCGGTCTGCGCTTCGCTTCGGTCGGCTCAGGACCGAACGAGGCATTCGTTTCGTTAGAAGTCACAGGTACATATAATGCAACGTTGC
>CAZPRB010000061.1:0-12665 GCA_964588645.1 uncultured Acetatifactor sp.
TAACAGATAAGGAAGGAATGGAAGTTATGAGAAGGAATAGAAAAAACAATATTAAAAAAGAGAGGATTGTGATGATAGCATCCTCCGCATTTGTTCTGGCGGCACTTACCATGACGGGAATCTATATGAAGGAGAATGATGTTGAGTCCCGTGACAATGGGTATTCTGTGGATTTTGCTTCACTGGAGAATAGCGCAGACAAAAAATTTCAGGAGATTGCAAGGAATGATTCCGCGACCGGAACCGATAAAGAACAGATGGGCTTGGAACAGGCGGAAGGTGCGAATTTGGAGGATGATTTGGACTATATGCCTATGGAGGTAGGCTCCGGTTTGGTGGAGATTCCGGGATTGACAGAGGGCATGTACACCACAGGACAAACAGGCACATTGGAACAGGTAGATGCTGACCTTATGGCAGCCGGAAATGGGGAACGTGTGTCGGAGCGAGGCGCGGCGAAGGCAGGAGAAGGCGCGGCGAAGGCAGGAGAAGGCACAGAGCAGGCAGGAGAAGGCGCGGCGAAGGCAGGAGAAGGCACAGAGCAGGCAGGAGAAGGCACGGAACAGGCAGGAGCAGACACCGCTGCGGAAGAAAGCATGGAGACCTCCGGCAATCATGTGGAAGTGTTTGAGGAACTGCATTTTGCGGAGGAGGACGGCTTGGTACGTCCCACCGCGGGGGAGATTCTGATGAACTATTGCATGGACGGAACGGTTTATTTTGCAACTCTGGATCAGTACAAGTACAACCCGGCAGTGATTTTTTCGGCTGAAGAAGGCAGTGGGGTGAGTGCCTGCGGAGACGGAAAGGTGCTCAAAATCTATGATGATCCTAAGATTGGTCATGCGGTAACCATCGATTTGGGAGACGGATATCAGGCGACCTACGGACAGCTCAACAATATCCATGTGACGGTGGGCAGCTATGTAGAAGCCGGTGAAAACATTGCATCTGTGGCGGCACCCACGAAATACTTCAGTGTGGAGGGCAGCAATCTCTATTTTCAGCTGACAAAGGACGGGGAACCGGTCAACCCTGAGAACCTTTTCTAAGGAGTCCGAAATGTATATTGTAGGCGGAAAAATTGTGACAATGACCGGAAAGGATTTTCCTGAGGGCGTCATTCATATAAAAAATGGCAGGATAGCAGCAATCGGCTCTGCAAAAGAAATCCCCGTAAAGCCCGGGGAACAGGAGCAGGTGCTGACAGTGCGGGACGGATTTATCATGCCGGGTATCATTGAGGCACATTGTCATATGGGCATCACAGAGGAGAAGAAGGGTATGGAGGGGGATGACTGTAATGAAACAGTGGACCCCGTCACTCCCTATCTGCGCGCCATAGATGCCGTCAATACTATGGATGCAGCCTTTGATGATGCGGTGAAGGCAGGCATTACCGCTGCCATGATTGGCCCGGGAAGCTCCAATGTGGTAGGAGGTCAGTTTGCTCTTTTGAAGACCAAGGGAAGACGTGTGGATGATTTGATCGTGAAGGCGCCTGCGGCAATGAAGGTAGCCTTTGGGGAAAATCCCAAGGTCAATTACTCCGGTCAGAACAAAAGTCCGTCCACACGCATGGCCATTGCGGCAATGCTGCGCAGGGAGTTGACAGAAGCCACAAATTATCTGGCACAAAAGGAGCATGCCCGGTGCAAGGGGGAAGCTTTTGCAATCGATTTCACCAAGGAATGCTGGATTCCCGTTCTGCGGGGCGAGATTCCGCTCAAGGCACATGTGCACCGTGTGGATGATATTTTTACTGCCATCCGGATTGCCGAAGAATTCGGTTTGCGGATGACCCTGGACCATTGCTCGGAGGGACATTTGATAGCAGGGGAACTGGCAGAGGCCGGTTTTCCTGCCATTGTGGGTCCCGACCTGACCAGCCGCAATAAGATTGAGGTGCAGAATATGGATTTCAAGACGGCAGGAATTCTGAATCAGGCGGGCGTGACGGTTGCCATCACCACGGACCATCCTGTCTCACAGATTCAGTATCTTCCGCTCTGCGCCGGGCTGGCGGTGAAGGAGGGCTTGCCGATGACGGAGGGCTTGAAGGCGATTACCCTGTATCCTGCCATTATCTGCGGTGTATCAGAGCGGATGGGAAGCCTGGAGGTGGGAAAGGATGCTGACATTGCCATCTTTGACGGAAACCCCATGGAGGTATTCACCAGAACCCTGTATACCATTATTGATGGAGAGATTGTATATCACTTGGAAAATAACATGGAAAAATAGCGTTGCTTTATGGGAATTTCGTGATACAATATTTTAAGAGTAAAGGTTACTTGGGAGGAATGTTTTGAAGGCGACCGGAAAAATATCGCTGTTTCTCATAATGAGCATTCTGGCAGGCGGGCTCGGCGGCTGCGGAACCGTCGCAGAGACTACGGCAGGTGAGAACTATTATGCGGCAGCGGAGGCTATGGAAAGTACACCGATTATTGAATATAAGGTACCGGAACTGACTCCCAATGTGCTGGTGGACCGGCTGGGCTATCAGGCAGTGGGAGAAAAGGAAGCAGCAGTGAAGGGTAAGGAGCTGCCGGAAGAATTCCGTCTGGTGAATGCTGACACCGGTGAAGTCGTATACCAAGGACGGATTGAGAAGGCAGCTTACAGTTCGGAGACCGGATTATATGCGGGATTCGCAGTATTTACGGAATATGAAAAGTCGGGGAATTATTATCTGGAGTGTGATAAAGTGGGCAGGTCCTACACATTTCCCATTGTGTCGGATCTTTACATACAGCTTTTTGAAGAACAAAAGGAGCAGGTGCTGATAGAGTGTGCACAGCAGACGGCAGATGTTCCGGAGGTAACAGCCTTGCTGACAGCCTATGAATGGTATCCTGAATTGTTCGTGGATGAGGATGGGAACGAGGTTCCGGATATCCTGGAAACGCTGGCAGAGTGGCTTAAGGCTCGTGAGAACAATGGTGAGGATATGAAGGACGGAGTGCTGAATGCGGCATTGCTTGCAAAGTTCAGTTACCTGTATCAGAAATATGACAAGAAATATGCCACCACCTGTCTGCAGAGAGCATCCGCTTTGTTTGAGAAGACGCAGAATACCATGCAGAAGGATGCGGAGAGTTTTTTTGCTCTGACGGAATTATACAGAGCTTCGGGTTTGTTTGCCTATCGCAAGCAGATTGAGGAGTACAAGTCTTATTTTGAAAATGCCAGCAATTTCGGAAGCAAAAGAGAATATTTATATGGTGCCATGACATATATGGTTACCAGACAGAAGGTGGATGTGGATTTGTGCAATATTCTGCTGGATAAGCTGATGGACAGAGGAGAGGAGATTTCCAATCGCTGTGGCGATATGACACATCCGGTGAACGCCAAGAACAATGGTACCGATGAAATACTGACATGTGCGTCAGAAGTGCTGTTTGTGGACTATGTGTTGAACAGCTATCAGTATCATCAGGTTTTGAAGGAATTTTTACATTATCTGGGTGGAAGAAATCTGCAATCCGTAGCTTTTTCCCCGGACGAAGAAGAGACGGCAGCTTACATTCTTTTGTTGGCGCAGCTGGCCTCCAGAAATATTTGATTTATATATGATAATGACAGAAAGGATTATGACAATGAAAGTTGTAGTATTAGCAGGCGGAACAAGTACAGAAAGAGATGTATCCTTAAGTACGGGAAGTATGATTTATAAAGCATTGAAGAAGAATGGTCATCAGGCAATTCTGTTAGATGTGTATCTGGGTTATGAGGGAGATGTAGAAGATATCTTCGAAAGAGATACCGACTGGGCATCCCGGGTTGGTGCGGTGTCGGAGCAGAATCCGGATTTGGAGGCAGTCAAAGCGCTTCGCCCGGATGGTGCCAAGAATTTCTTCGGTCCCAATGTGCTCAGTCTGTGTCAGAGCGCGGATGCGGTATTTATGGCGCTGCATGGTGCCAACGGAGAGGACGGCAAGATTCAGGCTTGCTTTGAACTGATGGGAATTCCCTATACAGGTACGGATTTTGTCAGCTCCGCAATGGCTATGGACAAAGGCATCACCAAGGATATCTTTAAGGCACACAATATCCCTACTCCCGCAGGTATCCGCTTGCAGGAAGGGGAGACGGAAGCTGAGAAGGTTCCCTATCCCTGCATCGTGAAGGCCTGCTGCGGCGGTTCCAGCGTGGGTGTGTGCGTGGCGCATAATGATGAGGAATACGAGATGGCTAAGAAGGAAGCCTTCCGCTATGATAAAGAGGTCGTGGTGGAGCAATACATAGAGGGCAGAGAGTTCTCCGTAGGCGTGATGGATGGGAAAGCACTTCCCATCATAGAGATTGCGCCGAAGCAGGGCTTCTATGATTACAAGAATAAATATCAGGCAGGCAGTACCGTGGAGACCTGTCCTGCGGACCTGTCAAAGGAGAAGACGGAGGAGATGCAGAGCATCGCTGAGAGAGTGTTCCGGGCACTGAGATTGAAGAACTACGCCAGAATGGATTTCATGATGGGCAAAGACGGTTCTTTGTATTGCCTGGAGGCAAATACATTGCCGGGTATGACACCCACCTCTTTGCTCCCTCAGGAGGCAGCAGTCATCGGCATCAGCTTCGAGGAGCTGTGTGAGAAGATTTTGGGGTATGCTTTATGATGAATTTAAGTATTTTTGAAATAGAGAGAGCCTGCGGAGGTACTCTGGTTCGAAACGGTGTGGATGGTGAGGCACAGGTCAGCTCTGTGGTTCTGGACTCCAGGCAGGTGGAAAAGGACGGTGTATTTATCGCTACGGTAGGCGAGAGAGTGGATGGTCACCGTTTTATTGCAGATGTGTTCCGCGGGGGGGCAAGTCTTGTCATTGCGGAGAAGACACCGGAGCAGGTGGAAGCGGAGCATGGTGTTCCCGCCTCCGATTGGAAAAGCTATCTTTGTGTCAAGGATTCCTTTCAGGCACTTAAGGATATTGCGGAGTATTATCGGAGCAAGCTCACCATTCCTGTGGTAGGCATCACAGGAAGCGTAGGCAAGACCAGCACCAAGGAATTTATTGCCGGAGTACTTGCGGAGAAATATCAGGTATTGAAGACGGAAGGAAATTTCAATAACGAGGTAGGACTGCCGCTCACTCTGCTGCGGATTCGCCCGGAGCATGAAGCGGCAGTGGTTGAGATGGGTATCAGTGATTTCGGTGAAATGCACCGCCTGAGCAAAATGGCGCGTCCCAATATCTGTGTCATCACCAATATCGGTCAGTGTCATCTGGAGAATCTGAAGACCAGGGATGGTATCCTGAAGGCCAAAACAGAAATCTTTGATTTCATGGCAGAGGACGCAGAGGTGTGTTTAAACGGTGAGGACGATAAGCTTCGCACCGTGACGGAGGTGAAGGGGAAGAAGCCTCATTTCTTTGGGCTGGGTGAATTCCCGGAGGAAGTATATGCAGACCATATCAAAAGCAAAGGACTTTGGGGAAGCGATGCAGTATTGCATCTGTGCGGGAGCCGTGAGGAGCCCGCGGAGGTACCTGTAGAGATACCTCTGCCCGGTGTGCATATGGTCACGAATGCAGCGGCAGCAGCCTGCGTGGCAGGGCTGTTGGGGCTGACTTCCAAGCAGATTGCAGAGGGGATTGCCGGTGTATCCGCCATCGGCGGACGCAATCATCTCATCCGTCTGCCCGAGTATACCCTGATTGATGATTGCTATAATGCCAATCCCGTGTCCATGAAAGCAGCAATTGATTTGCTGACCATGGCGGATACCTGTAAGGTGGCTATTTTGGGAGATATGTTTGAGCTGGGAGAGGATTCCGATGCCATGCATGCGCAGGTAGGTGCCTATGCTGCGCAGAGAGGGATTGACCGTATCTATTGCGTGGGAGAGAATTCCCGTCATATGTATGAGAGTGCATTGCAGTCAGTGAGAGGGCAGGAAGTCCGATACTATATCACCAGAGAGGCGCTGCTGGAGGATATCGACAAGAATCGGGAGACTATTCTTCCTGAGGGCTGCACGGTGTTAATCAAGGCCTCTCACGGAATGAAGTTTACAGAAGTGTTAGAACGTTTAAAAGAGCTGTCACAGTGACAGCTCTTTTGTACCAAGGGAGAAATCATATGCGGATTGCAGTTTGCGATGACGAGAAAGAAATGCTGGAGGAAGTAGTCAGCTATATCAGGGAATTGCAGAAGGATGAGAAGATAGAGGTTCATCCCTTTCAGAATGCAGAGGAATTACTCTATGAGATAGAGGAGATGGCACCCTATGATATCGTGTTTTTGGATATTGAGCTGGGAGAGCAAAACGGAATCGCCGTGGCTGAGAACATCAAGAAAAGATATCCCACCACGATTATCATCTTTATGACGGGATTTCACCAATACGTCTATGAGGTGTTTGATGTACAGCCCAGTGCTTTTCTCAGGAAGCCCCTGAAAAGAGAAGAATTTGAGCATGCCTTCCATAAGGCGATACAGCAGTGCGACAGTCAGCCGGTGTTGGAATACAACAACAAAGGACATTTCTATCGGATTTTCTTAAAGGACATTTGGTTTATCACCAGTGAAAAGAGGCAGATTGTTGTCATGCTGAAGGACGGGGAAGAACGGTATTATGGAAAGATGGATGAGGTGGAGCAGAATCTGTTGAAGCAGAGTAACAATTTCTGGCGCATCAGTCAGTCCGTGATCATCAATACCCGCTATCTGAAGGAGATTAATTATCGCACAGTGACTCTGGAAAACGGGGAAGATAAATGGACCTTTAATATCAGCCAGCAATACCGGGTGAAAATTCGGGAGAAGTGTATGGAGCTGTGGAAGCTGTCCTAGAGGAAGGCTACAAAGGATACGGAGGGTGAGGTGACTTTGGTTGGATAAGAACCTGTTGTATATAGGGAAAAGTATTTTGCAGATTCCCTTGTTTGCCGCAATGATGGCGGGTCTGGAATTACTTGGAATGGGAGTGTTTGTACTCTGCGGCGTCAGTAGCTTGGAAAGGATACGAAACGAGGAACAGACGGCGTATCTGCTGTTGCTGATGGGGCAGATGTTTGCCTTCTGTATCATGATGATTTTGTTCTGCTTTTGGAAGAAATGGGAGCACCATGAAGCAGTGTGGAAGAGTCGTCTGGGCTTTGGCTGTGTGTGCGCAGGCTGTTTCGCGGGAATGGTATTTACTGCGTTCTGTGTGACAGACGTGAAGGTGCTGTCTGCCGGAAGGGGACTTGGCTTTTGGCTTCTGACAGGACTGAATGTGCTCAGTTATCTCTTTTCTTTTATCTCAAAGGAGAAAAGCAGACTGGAGACAGAGAGCAGAGTGTATCAGAAGCAGGCGGGGCTCTATCAGGAGTGGTATGAGGAATTTCAGAAGACAAGAAAAGAGACACTGGCTTTCCGGCACGATATGAACAATCACTTCGGCGTGTTGAAATATTTGTGCAGAGAGGAAAACGGAAAAGAATCGGATGGACGTTTATCTGAGATTGACAAGTACATAGACAGCTTGGGAAGCAATTATATCAAGACCGGATGTGATACGGACTCGGGCAATATGATGGTAGATTTTGCCGTGGATATGAAAAAAAATTATGCCCAGTCTAAGGGAATCCCTCTGGAGTCGGAGCTGCAGATACCCAGTGAGATGAAGTACAGCAGCATGGACCTGGTCATCTTTTTGAGTAATCTGCTGGATAATGCCATTGAAGCCTGCGAGCGGATGGAGCAGAAGGAGCAGGCAAGAATCATCCTGAAAATGCAGTACAAAATGTCCAATCTGGTGGTTCTTATCAAAAATACATATGACGGTCATCTGGACGGTCAGTCCGAGAAACAGAAAAAATATGCCTCGCTGCCTACCAGCAAGGAGGACAAGGCGGCTCACGGTATCGGTATGAAGAATGTGATGGATATCGTGGATAAGTATAACGGAATCATCCGTTGGGAGGCCGAAGACGGCTGGTTTACGGTGCATGCGCTGTTATATGCGTTCGAAGAGAAATAGAAACGAATTATTACAATAACAAAACGATTTTTTACAAGAAAGACTTTGTTACAAGAAAACATGATAGGATGTGGTGAAAGGGCAGGATGTATTGTTCTGCCCTCATTTTGTCAGAGGGGAGAATGTCATGTTTGTACTGAAAAAAAGAAAATACACATGGTTTGACACGTTTTGCATTCCATTTGCCAGTGCGCCCGGATGGACGCTGGGAATCACCCTTCAGAAGCTGATGACCGCATTGGCTGCTGTCTTTCCGGTAGTGGTGATGGCAAAATTTATTGATTCCGTGGGGATAGCGGTAGCCAATCGCAGCTTTGATGCAGAGGTTTTGCAATGGTTTGGACTGATGATGCTGATGGTATGCTGGCGCAGAGTGGGTTGGAGAGTGGGTAATCTGTGTGCCAACCAGATTGCAACCAGAGGAAATGAACAGTTTATGACGGCATTTACGGAGAAGTGTGCCAGGATGCAGTATTACCTGCTGGAGGATGCCGATACCCAGAATCTGATGAACCGCATTACGGTCAACAACAGAATCAGCTGGCATTACAAGCGGATGATTCAGAATTTCCTGAATTTTTTTGTGGTGATGATACCCAAGGTAATCGGTCTTCTGATTATTATTGCATTGCAGGTATGGTGGTTGGCAGTCGCCGTTGCCGTTATGACAATACCGCTGATTGTCTTATCTCTCCGGGGCGGGAAAAAGATTTACAAGGCTAAGGAGGAAGCCTCAGCCTATGAAAGAAGGCACCGTTATTTCTTTGATGTGCTGACCGGGCGGGATGCGGTGGAGGAGCGGAGTCTGTTCGGCTTTACGGAGGCTGTGAATCAGGAATGGTTAAAGCAATTTGATGCTGCAAGAAAAATCAATATCAAAGCGGAAGCTGTGTTTGCCCTGAATGTCAATCGGGGAAGTGTTCTCACAAGTCTGCTGTCTTCTGCCATCATATTGATTATGATTCCGTTGGTATCCTCGGGACAAATGACGCTGGGTATCTTCGTATCCCTGTCAGCAGCTGTGTATGACCTTGTAGACCAGCTGGGCTTTGGTATGACAAAGCAGGTGGCAGATATCGCCAAATTTAATGAATACATGAAGGACCTGACCCGGTTTGCAGCACTTCCCGAGCGGGAATTGCAGGAAAATGTGATGGGGGATGAGACCTGCCATTCGGACAAAAGTCCGGAAATCAGCAGAGAAATGCAGGCGTTTGAAACACTGGAATTCAGAAATGTCACCTTCCGATATCCCGGTACGGACATCAATATCCTGGAGAATTTCTCCATGAAGCTCTGCAGGGGCAGGCATTATGCCATCGTCGGTGAGAATGGTGCAGGAAAGTCCACATTAATAAAGCTGCTGACAGGACTTTATCCGGAGTATGAGGGTGAGATTTTGTTCAACGGACGTGAGATGAGAAGCTATGACCCGCAGGAGTGGAAAATGCTTTTCTCAGGGGTGTATCAGGACTTTGCCAAGTATTATGTATCCGTAGAGGAGAATATCCAGCTCGGCGATTTTGAAAATATGAATACGCCGGAATCCAAGGCGCGTATGCATCAGGTATGTCAGAAATTGAAGCTTCATGAAGATATTATTGCTCTGCGCCACCGTTATGCCACACGGCTGGGGAAGCTTGACGAGGAGGGCGTGGATTTATCCGGCGGTCAGTGGCAGAAGGTTGCCATGGCAAGAGCGTTGATGAATAAAGCCCCCTTGCTTATTTTGGATGAGCCCACGGCAGCGCTTGACCCGATCAGCGAAAGTCTGGTATATGAGCAGTTCGGGGAAATCAGCAGGGACAGAACGACGATATTTATCAGTCACAGACTCGGCTCCACGAAGCTTGCGGATGAGATTTTCGTAATCGGGGACGGACGGGTAAAGGAGCAGGGCAGTCATGAGGAGCTGCTTGAGAAGAACGGTGCATATGCAGAAATGTTCACAACCCAGCAAAGCTGGTATAAGACAGAGGAGGGGGACGCGTAGATGAAAAAAGTAAGCTTACCGAAGATGGTTTGGCATGTGCTCAGACTGAGCCGTACAACCTGCCCGCTTTTGTTTCTGCTGTTTTTTGCGCTAAATGTGGGAGCCGGCCTGTTGCGGGCGGGAAATGTGTTTATTAAACAAAGTTTTTTTGATGTGGTGGAGGGTCTGGTGCTGCAATCCCGGACGGTATCCACGGCCATGCTCTGGGGTATCGCTCTGGCGGTGGTGTCTGTACTGATACTGGTGCTGCAGAGTGCAGGAGAACTGGCGGAGACCAATTATATTCAGACAATGCTGGGGCGGCTGGGACAGGATTTGAATCAGAAGGCATCCCGTGTGGAACCGATTGTGTATGAAGATAAACGTTTTCTGGACAAAATTAAAATGGCGTATTCCGGGTTGGATGCGGTGATGGACGTGACAAGAGCAGCTTTGTTTATCGTCTTTAGCGAGGGCTCCTATTTTATCGCCATGGGCTCCTATTTTTATACGATGAAACCGCTTTTGCTGGTCACTTTTTCTTTTTCCTTTCTTCCGCTGACCATGGGTGCTGTCATCCGTAAGAAGATGTATACAACTATGGAGTATCAGGATGCACCGTATCAAAGGAAATATGAATACTTCGGAAAATGTATTTACAGCCGGGAGTATGCGAAGGAGACGAGAGTCTGGAGGGCGGACAGTTATTTCGGCAGACTGTTTCGGGAAAATATCCGGCGTTCTTCCATGCTCCGCAGGAAAACCATGATAAAGTCGGATTTGGTGGAGCTGGGACTGCGTTTCCTGCAGCTGCTTGGCTATGTGGCGACGGTTGTTGCACTGGTATATTATCTGATTCAGGGCGAAATCGGAATCGGTGCTTTTGCGGCAGTCTTTACTTCCATGGATTCCATGTTTGAACGGATGGAGTCCCTTTTCCAGATTTATATTCCGCATCTGGCAGAGGGACTGGGGCTTGCACAGAATTATTTTGCGTTTTTGAATCTGGAGGAAAGGGAAGGAAATCATACGGGTAAGCTTGCAAGAAAGCAGATTGATTTTAAGAACGTGGATTTCTCCTACCCCTGTAGTGATAAAAAAGCGTTGGATGGCATTAATCTGACCATCAGGGAAGGAGAGACCCTTGCCATCGTTGGCGAGAATGGTTCCGGCAAGTCCACACTGACCCGGTTGCTGATGGGCTTATACTTACCCACGGCAGGCACGATTGAGATAGACGGTATTGATATGAAGACCATCTCTCCCAAAACCTTGTATCGTGATGTATCGGCAGTATTCCAGAGATACCAGTGCTACAAGATGACGGTGCGGGACAATACGCAGATTTCAGATGAGGAAAGCAGAAAAGCTGCGGAGGGTGTGCTGAGGCAGGTGGATTTCCCAATTGCTTCGGAGAAGTTTACGGAGGGTATGGAGACCATGCTGGGCAAGGACTTCGGAGGCATTGATTTGTCCGGCGGCCAGTGGCAGAGATTAGCCATTGCAAGAGGTCTGTACCGGGTGCATGATTTAATCGTTCTGGATGAGCCTACAGCGGCAATTGACCCCATTGAGGAAGCCAAAATCTATCGGAAGTTTGCTGAGATATCCAAGGATAAAACGGCGGTGATTGTGACACATAGACTGGGCTCAGTACATATGGCGGACCGCATCATCGTCATGGATGAGGGCAAAATCGTGGACATGGGCGTTCATGAGGAATTGATGGAGAAGAAGGGCCTGTACTACGAAATGTATCAGGCTCAGGCAAAGTGGTATGCGTAGGGAGGTATCTTTTGTATCTGATCTGTTTGAAGGGCAGTATCCGGTGCCAAATGGTATGTCCTACGATGAGGAGAGCGTCGCACAATTGGATGCTTTGGCGAAGGAGCTTGGCAGAGGCTAAGCTCCTTCGCTGTATTTAATGGGCTTCCTGACCGAAATACTTTTCTTTATTCTTGAAGTAGGTGTCGGCGATAATGCCTGAGACATAGGCTCCGACTGTCTTTTTTGCCTCCTTGTCCAAATCCTTCATGTACACAGGCTCGCAGTATTCTAACACCACGGTGGTCTTCTTCACCTTGGGAAGGTGGTCCTCGAAGATATCTGCTGCGTTCACGATGGACATGGGGACAATGGGAACGCCGCCCTTGTCTGCCACCTTGAAGCTTCCCTCATGGAAGGGAAGGAAGGTGTCATTTACCTTGTTCCTTGTGCCCTCCGGGAAGACACAGATGGAAATGCCGTTCTTTACCTTATCAATGGCTTCCAGAATGACCTTCAGACCCTGCTTGATATCCTGACGGTCCAGGAAGAGGCAGTGAAGATTGCGCATCCAGAGATTCAGCAAGGGATAGCGGTCCATTTCCTTCTTGGAAATATATCCGGTGGGACGCGGTACACGGACGTAGGTCAGCAGGATATCGAAATAGCTGCGGTGGTTTCCCACATACAGAACTGCTGTGTCCTTGGGAACCCGCTCCTCGCCAATCACGATAACCTTCACGCCGGTCATTTTCAGGATGAAGCGAAAGATGCCGGTGATGATTGCCAGAGAGCTTCTGTCCTTCAGTCCGGGGTTAAACTTTCCGATTATCCACTCTGCAAGGAGCAGGGGAATGGAAAGAATCAGAAACAAAACTACAACAAGCATAATGGAAATAGTGCGAATCATTTGGTAACCTCCATTTGTTATACGAAGTCCTTCCAGTATAGCATAAA
>CAZPRB010000062.1:0-12660 GCA_964588645.1 uncultured Acetatifactor sp.
AGAGCACCTGACTCTTAATCAGGGTGTCCAGGGTTCGAGCCCCTGGCGGTGCATTCGAAGAACTGTTTTTGAGGACATAGGAGCCTTGGGGACGGTTCTTTTTTTGTGTTTTCTTCTTTCCTTTTTTGAAAAATATGATATAATTAAGTATAAATGTGAGACACTTTGTTCCGGGGAAGATAAAGTGCACGAATAATTGAGTTGTTATTTCAG
The DNA here is from genome assembly GCA_964588645.1 of uncultured Acetatifactor sp. Lineage (GTDB taxonomy): Bacteria > Bacillota > Clostridia > Lachnospirales > Lachnospiraceae > Acetatifactor. The sequence goes on from CAZPRB010000062.1 coordinate 214, forward strand.
ACTGGAGGACTTTGTATGGGCAAAAGACAAAAAGAAGGCAAGAAGAGTAATCGATTATTGGATGTCAAAATGGAAAAGAAATTTAGAAAGTCGTTTACGACTATCAATATTGGATTTATCGTGGTTTCTGTGATTGCACTGGGCAATGTCGCGTTGTATGCCGGAATGGCGGGCATAAATATATTTGCCTCTTTGCAGGGAATGATAGCTCTTTTGTTGTTGGTAATCGGCGTGGTTATTAACATGGTTTTGTGTATCAGGGTATCGAAGAGTCTTACAGAGGCTATGGTGACTCCCATCAGAGAATTACAGGGTGCGGTTCAGAAGCTGAAGGAAGGCGAATTTGACATTGAGATTACATATGAGGGGAAGGATGAATTTGGTGAGTTGGCAGAGGACTTAATGGATGCCTGCGCCCGGATGAAGACCGTGGTTACGGATGCCGGTTATGTGTTGGGTGAGATGGCAGAAGGCAGATTCAATGTATCTTCCCAAGTACAGGACAGCTATGTGGGTGATTTCAAGACCTTGATTTCCGCCATGGAGCAATTGAATACACAAATGGATATTACCCTGCGTCAAATCAAAGAGGCTTCTGAGCAGGTTATGGTGGGATCCGAGCAGATGGCAGGAAGTGCACAGGAGCTGGCAGAAGGAGCTACCAATCAAGCAGGTGCAGTTGAGGAGCTGACCGCCACAATTGAAAATGTTACCAATATTTCTGAGGAAAGTGCTGACAATGCGGTTAAGGCAGCGACCAAGGCAAGGGCTGCAGCAGAGGATGCAGAGAAGAGTCGCGAGGAGATGAACCAGCTTACCGAGGCGATGGAACGCATTACCGATACCTCCAAGGAAATTGAAAATATCATCGTAGCGATAGAAGATATCGCATCCCAGACGAATTTGTTGTCCTTGAATGCCTCCATTGAGGCAGCCAGAGCCGGAGAGGCCGGAAGAGGCTTTGCGGTAGTTGCTGATCAGATTGGTAAGCTTGCCGCTGATAGTGCACAGTCTGCAGTAACCACCAGAGAGCTGATTAGCAAATCTCTTACAGAAGTCGGCGCGGGTAACAGAATTGTTGAGAATACCTTAGAGTCTATCAGTACTGTTTTGGCCAATATGGAGGAGTTTGCGAATATGGCATCCGATTCTGCTGAGGCTTCCAAGGCGCAGGCAGATTTGCTGAAGCAGATTGAAGCAGGCATTGACCAGATTTCTTCTGTTGTTCAAAGTAACTCAGCTTCCGCACAGGAGACCTCTGCGGTCAGCGAGGAGCTTTCTGCACAGTCTGTGAGTCTGGATGAAATGGTTTCTAAGTTTGTGTTGCGCGAGGAATAAAGATAAATAATGGATTTCGAGGGGAGCGTACGATTGGGTTTGCTCCCCTTTTTTGGACATTATTTCTGTCATTTGCCCCTTTTTTTTACAGATTGCTTATGATATACTGAAATATAAGCTTGGGGAACATAGAGAGGATAAAGATGAAAGAGCTTAGGAACAGACATTATACAATTGCAATTATGGTTGGAGATACCCAGTCAGAATATTCTGAGGAATTGATGAGAGGGTTCTATGCCGCTGCCCGCGAGGAGGGTGTGAATATTGTGCTGTTCATGGGTCCTCAGATGCCTACCTATTGTACTGATATTATGACCAGCAGCATCACCGGTAACTATCGTTACCAGTTTAATTCTATTTATCAATACACACATTTTATGAGACCGGATGCCATGATTATCTCATATGGCACGCTGTCTGCTTTTAATTCCGAGCAGAGCAAGCAGAGCTTTTTCCAACAGTTTACGGATACGCCATACTTAATTATAGAAGATACCTCCTCCGACGAGAGGATTCCTTATCTTGCCACGGATAATTATAGTGGCATGAAAGCGTGCATGGAACATTTAATTGTAGACCACGGATATCGCAAGATTACTTTTTTGAGCGGACCGAGGAACAATCATGATGCGGAGGAGCGTTTACAGGCGTATCGTGATACTATGCAGCAGTATGGTCTGGAGGTGACCGATACCATGATTGCCTATGGCGATTACACGGACCATGTGGAGGAGCAGGCCAACTACCTGTTTGATAACAATCCGAAGGTGGAAGCAATTGTCTGCGCGAATGATGCGATGGCAAAATCCTGCTACCGCGTGTGCATCACCCGCAATCTGATTGTGGGTAAGGATGTTGCAATTACCGGTTTCGATGATGTGGGACCGGCCAGCACCATGACACCCCCTCTGACCAGTATCTCACAGAACAGCTTTCAGATTAGCTACACGGCTTTGAAAAAAGCGGTGGCATTATGCAAGGGAGAAAAGATAGTATCAGGAAGCATGCCTACCAGATTGAAGAAGCGCTGCTCCTGCGGTTGTTCACCCATGAAGCTTCTGGAGGCGAAGTATGTGCCGGAGAATGAAATTGAAGCATTTATCGAGAGAGCTATCGGCGAGGTGGCAAGGTATATTTTTGACTCGGTTTCCTACGAGAAGGATCGGGAGTATTTGACACAGGCTTTGTCGGATTTCTTCTATTATATATACAACACACTGTTTCAGGGAGATTATGAGAATTTTGATATGGATCATCTGCTGGATATTTTGAGAATCATGGCAGCATATCCCTATCTTTCCAATAGTCTTGTGCTGGAAAGCATCACCCAGCTGCTGCAGATTTTGATGGCAAATGCAAAGGATGCGTACTCGCAGGGGATGATGGCATCCATTATTTCGTCCTCGGAGCAGTTTGTACACTCCTTAAACATCGAAAAGCTGGAGAAGGAAATTTTTGTTTCCAACCGCAAATCCTGGTTTGTGCCTACGTTCACAAGGGATTTGGCAAGCGAGGCCTATCTTGAGAAGCCTCAGAACATCTTCTATCGGGTCATGGAAGAGTTGAAGAAGATGGCGGTTCGCAGTGCGTACTTTTTCTTGTTTGATGAGCCTGTATTGCATGAACCCGGTAAAACGCTAAGCTTCCCGGATCACATGCATTTGGTTGCATATTTTGATTCTGAGGATATGAAATTCTACAGAAGAGTTGAGCAGCCGGTTTGTTCTGTTGCCACAGGAGGTTTATCCTATATCGATGGTCGGGATCCGGCGTGCCTGACTTCCGTGCTGCTCTTCTCAGAGCGGAAGCAGTACGGCATCATGGTGTGCGAAGTAGAACATGCGGATATAGCGTTCCTGCAGATATGCAGTGTTCAGCTGGGAACCCTGCTCCATTTTGTGGAATTGAATTTGCTGGAGCAGCAGGCACAGCGGGATCTGCAGGATTCCCTGCGGGTTATTAAAGAACAGAATACCATTTTAAGCTTTATTTCCGAGTATGATGAATTGACCAAATTATTAAATAGAAGAGGCTTTATTGAGCAGGCATTGTCCCTGTATGAGAAGAGTGACGGCAGGAAGGCATATTTAATTTTCGGCGATTTGGACCACCTGAAGGAGATTAATGATGTATATGGTCACGCGGAGGGCGATTTTGCCCTGAAAGCGTGCGCGGAGCGTCTGAGGACAATTCTCCCCGACAGCTGCATATGTGGCCGTATTGGCGGGGATGAATTTGTAGCATTCCTGCTTTCTGATGAGACAAATTTTAAACTGTGCATGGAGAAGGAGTTTACAGAGGCGGGAGCGGAGTTTAACAAAGCATGCGAGAAGCCCTATTATATAGAGATGTCCATCGGCGTTCATGAGTTTATCTGTGATTCCGGGGTGAAATTCGATGAAATGCTGAGGATATCCGATAAGCTACTGTATGAAGCGAAGAAAAACCGTCGGTTGAGTGTGAAAAAATAGTTGTTGTCTGCAAGGGTACTACCGATTTTGCGTGAGGGAGATGCGCGATGTATATTAACGAAATGCCAAACGGTTCGGCGGTATTGCTGGATGTAAAAAATAGAGAAGGAAAAGAATTGTCTCTGCATACTACCGTGATAGGTGCCTTCGATGGCGGAGATTACAAAATGGTATTGGTGGAAGCACTGAGACATGACGGTCAGCTGTTGTCCTTCAATTCCGTCATTTGCTATGCAACCATAACTAATTTGGACGATGGAAGAGCATATAAATACAAGCTTCAGGCAGTTGTCAAGCGTGAATATGACGAGAATGTGTATCACTGCCTGATTTCCGGTGAAGATGCCTCCGAAGAGAACAGAAGAGGTGCGAAGCGGTTTGGTTTAAGTGAAAAAGCAGACATTCAGGTGCTGGGGGGTACGACGGTACTGAAAGGGTATGTGCATGATATTTCCGCAACAGGTATTTCTGTTCTGGCTCCTGAGACGAAAATCGCAATTGGTGACAAGATTGCAGTTGCCTTTGACCATGAAATTACCGGCGCGCATTTGAAGGTGGTGGCACAGGTAATCCGGAGCGCAGACCATGATAAGGGTACCTTGTTTGGCTGTCAGATATTGAAGCATGATGCGAAATACACACTTCTGATTTCCTATCTGATGAGACAGGAATGCAAAGTAAAGAGATAAAATAGGGCGGGGGCTTCCCCGCCTTTGTGTGTTGACGTGGTTTCATGGATATGATATAAAGCGAAGACGGAAGACGGCGGATAGAAGGAGAGAGGAAGAATCGGATGATGACATCGATTTTTGATACACATGCCCATTATGATGATGAGGCATTTGATGAGGACAGAGCGGTATTGCTGAAGGAACTCCCGGGGCGGGGAATTGCTAAGGTGGTGAATATAGGAGCAAGTCTGGATTCCTGTAAAAAAACCATTGCCTTGATGGAACAATATGATTATATATACGGAGCGCTTGGCATACATCCCAGCGAGACGGCTGAGCTGACGGAGGAAAGTCTGGTGTGGCTCAGAGAGCAGTGCTTGCGGGAGAAGTGTCTGGCAGTGGGAGAAATCGGATTAGATTATCATTGGGCGGAGCCTGAGCGTTCCGTACAGACGGAATGGTTTGTGAGACAGCTGAATCTGGCACGGGAGCTGAAGCTGCCGGCGGTGATTCATTCACGTGATGCGGCAAAGGATACCGTGGATATTATGACGGCGGAAAGGGCATCTGAAATAGGAGGCGTGATTCATTGCTTCTCCTATACGAGGGAGACGGCGAAAATTTTTCTGGATATGGGATTCTATATCGGCATCGGCGGAGTGCTTACCTTCAAGAACGCCAAGAAGTTAAAGGAGGCTGTAGAGTATATCCCCCTTGACCGGCTTGTGCTGGAGACCGACTGTCCCTATTTGGCGCCGGAACCAAACCGCGGAAGGCGCAACAGCTCGCTGAACCTTCCATATGTAGTGGAGGCGTTGGCTGAGCTTAAAGGAATATCTGAGGAAGAGGTGCGTCAGGCAGTGTGGCGTAATTCCCATGAATTGTATCGCCTGACCTTGACCTGAAAAAAATAGCAGATGGAGTTGTGTGGATATGTCCGAACCCGTGAAAAGAGAGAAATCATTTGAAGAGGAATTAAAGAAGCTTCCGAAGAAGCCGGGAGTGTATATCATGCGCGACAAAAATGATACCATTCTGTATGTGGGAAAGGCAATTAATTTGCACAATCGCGTGCGCTCCTATTTTCGGGATAATATCGGCAGAGGTCCCGCTATTGACCGGATGGTATCTCTGATAGCAAGATTTGAATACATTATTACAGATTCTGAATTGGAAGCACTGGTGCTGGAGAACAATCTGATTAAAGAGCATTCTCCGAAATATAATACCTTATTGAAGGACGACAAAACATATCCTTATATTAAGGTGACTGTGGGAGAGGATTATCCCCGCATTCTGTTTTCGCGTACCATGAAGAAGGATAAGTCAAAGTATTTCGGACCCTACAGCAGCGCGGCAGCGGTGAAGGATACTATAGATTTGCTGAATAAGCTTTATCAGCTTCGTACCTGTAACCGGAAGCTTCCCGGAGAAATCGGGTTGGAGCGTCCGTGCCTGAATTACCACATCAAACAATGCCTTGCACCCTGTCAGGAGTATATCAGTAAGGAGCAGTACCGGGAACAGGTGGCAGGCGCACTGGAGTTTCTGAATGGGAATTATAATTTGATTTTAAAGGATTTGGAGGAAAAAATGAAAGCCGCAGCGGAGGCGATGGAATTTGAGGAGGCTGCGAAATACCGGGATTTATTTGCCAGTGTGAAATCTGTATCCCAGAAGCAGAAGATTACGGACAGCGCGGGAGATGACAAGGATGTCATAGCACTATATCAGGCGGATTCGGAAGCGGTGGTGCAGGTGTTCTTTGTGCGGGACGGCAAATTGATTGGCAGAGAACATTATTATATGACACATGTGCCGGAAGATAATAAGCCGGAGATTCTTGCAGAATTCATCAAACAATTCTATGCGGGCACTCCCTTCCTTCCCAAGGAATTGATGCTGCAATATGAAATAGAGGATGCGGCACTGATAGAGAGGTGGCTCAGCGGCCGCAAAGGAGGTCGCGTCTATATCCGTGTTCCGAAAATCGGTAGTAAGGAGAAGCTGGTGGAGCTGGCAGCACAGAATGCAAAATTGATTTTGAATCAGGACAGGGAAAAGCTGAAGCGTGAGGAAGGCAGGACAATCGGTGCCGTAAAGGAGATTGCGGAGCTGCTGGGACTGGAGAATGTGGACCGTATGGAAGCCTTTGATATCTCTAATATCAATGGGTTTGAGAATGTAGGCTCTATGGTAGTCTATGAAAAAGGGAAGCCTAAGCGCAGCGACTATCGTAAATTCAAGATAAAAAGTGTATCCGGTCCGGATGACTATGCCTGCATGCGGGAGGTTCTGACCAGACGCTTCCTGCATGGTATGGAGGAGAGCAGAGAACTGACTGAGAAGGATATGGACCGGGCATATGGCAGCTTTACAAGATTCCCGGATTTGCTTTTGATGGATGGCGGAAGAGGTCAGGTGAACATAGCTCTGTCGGTGCTGGAGGAGCTTCACATGGATATTCCCGTGTGCGGAATGGTCAAGGATGATAACCACAGAACAAGAGGTTTATATTATAATAATGTGGAGCTTCCCATAGATACGCACTCGGAGGGCTTTAAGCTAATTACCAGAATTCAGGATGAAGCCCACAGATTCGCTATAGAGTATCATCGCTCACTCAGAAGCAAGTCACAGGTGAAGTCTGTGCTGGATGATATTCCGGGTGTGGGACCGGCCAGAAGAAAGGCACTGATGAGACATTTTAAGTCCTTGGAGGAAATCAAAAATGCCACGGCGGAGCAGCTACTGGAGCTCCCTGAGATGAATGAGCGAACTGCGGAAGCAATCGTGGATTTTTTTGCGAAGCAGCCGGGGAGCGGAAAAGAAGCTCTTCCCATAAAGAAGCCCATGTGATACAATCATGTGTGATGCAATGCAAAATTTTTACAGAGGGGATATCACCGGAACGGAGGAATTATGGCAAGTGTAAGTTTAGTTAGTATCATAGAAAAGATGAAATTGGAGAATCTGACTCCTGAAATTGATGTAAAGAGTATTCGTGTCACTCAGCCAGATATTAACCGTCCGGCTTTGCAGATGGCAGGCTATTTTGAGCATTTTGATGCAACCCGCCTGCAGGTGATTGGATTTGTGGAGTATACTTATATGGAAGGCTTGGATGAAGACCGCAAGAGAGAAATTTACGGTAAGCTGATGTCCTATGCGGTTCCTGCTGTTGTATTTTGCCGTGAGCTGCAGCCGGATCCTATTTTTATGGAGATTGCCATGGAACAGCGGATTCCGGTTTTGTCCACCAGGAAATCCACCTCCTCTTTTATGGCAGAGATTATCCGTTGGTTGAATGTGAAGCTTGCCCCCTGTATTTCCGTACATGGTGTACTGATGGATGTCTACGGTGAAGGAGTTATGATTACGGGAGAGAGCGGCATCGGCAAATCGGAGGCGGCTTTGGAACTGATTAAGAGAGGGCATCGTCTGGTTACAGACGACGTGGTAGAGCTACGCAAGGTGAGTGATGACACTCTGATTGGCTCTGCGCCTGATATTACCAAGAACTTCATTGAGCTGCGAGGCATTGGTATCGTAGATGTGAAGGCTTTGTTTGGTGTTTCTTCTATTAAAGATACGCAGCAGATTGATTTGGTCATCAATTTGGAGGACTGGGATAAAGATAAGGAATACGACCGACTGGGCTTGGAGGAGAACTATACCGAATATCTGGGAAATAAAATTGTGTGTCACAATATACCGATTCGTCCGGGCAGAAGCCTTGCCATCATCTGCGAATCTGCAGCGGTTAACCATCGTCAGAAGAAGATGGGGTACAATGCAGCGCAGGAGCTTTACAGTCGTGTACAGAATTCCCTTGCAAGAAAAAGAGAGGATGAGGAGGACTAGACCTATGAAAAAATATGCATTTGGAGTGGACGTTGGAGGAACAACGGTCAAAATCGGTCTTTTTGACAAGGATGGATGTGTGTTAGATAAGTGGGAGATACCTACCGTTAAGGATAATGGCGGAGCATCCGTTATTTCTGATATAGCAGAGAGTATTAAAGCCAAAATGCAGGAAAAAGGAATGGAACATGATGCTGTGGAGGGTGTGGGTATCGGTGCCCCCGGAGCAGTTGACAAGGAAGGCACTCTGGTAAGCGGTGCCGTAAATATCGGCTGGGGAGTATTTAATATTCCCAAGGAGCTGGGAGGATTTCTCGATTTGCCTGTAGTGGCCGCCAACGATGCCAATATTGCTGCCTTCGGAGAGATGTGGCAGGGCGGCGGAAAAGGATATTCCAATCTGGTAGCGGTTACGTTGGGAACCGGTGTCGGCGGCGGAATCATTGTAGATGGTAAAATCCTGAATGGTGTCAACGGAGCCGGTGGGGAGATTGGACATATTCACCTGGAAGATAATGAGACGGAAATTTGCGGCTGTAAGAACAGCGGCTGTCTGGAGCAATATGCGTCGGCGACCGGAGTGGTACGCTTGGCAAGAAGGAGATTGGAGAAGGATGATAAATCAAGCGTTCTGCGTGGGGGTGAGCTCTCCGCAAAGACTGTTTTTGATGCAGTGAAAGCAGGAGATGAGCTTGCGATTGAAATTGCAGAGCAGTTTGGCGAATATCTGGGAAAAGGACTGGCAGCTGTGGCAAATACTACTAACCCCGAAATTTTTGTTATCGGCGGAGGTGTGTCTAAGGCAGGAGAGGTCATTTTGAAATATGTGGAGCCTCCCTTTCGAAAATATGCGTTTGTAGCATGCAAGAATACAAAATTTGCATTGGCCACACTGGGGAACGATGCCGGAATCTTCGGCGCAGCAGGATTGATCTTGAATAAATAAAAGGAAAAGACAGAATGATTAGTGATGCGGTAATCGAAGCCTTGAAAGGCTTTGTACGGTCAGAGAGTATCCACATACAGGAATCTATGGCGGCCCATACCACCTTTCGGGTGGGAGGGCCTGCAGATTGTCTGGTGGAATTGGAAAGTACGGAGCAGTTACAGAAGATACAGCGGTATTTAAAGCAGGTAGAAATCCCTTATGTGGTATTGGGGAACGGAAGCAATGTGCTGGTCAGCGATGAGGGCTATCGTGGTGTGGTACTTCAGATTGCGAATCAAATGAACCGCATAACAGTGGAAGGCACCTGTGTGATTGCTCAGGCGGGAGCAATGCTTTCCGCAGTGGCCAGAGTAGCAATGGAGCATGGCTTGACGGGGATGGAATTTGCATCCGGAATACCGGGCACTGTAGGCGGCGGCGTAGTGATGAATGCCGGAGCGTACGGTGGTGAAATGAGTCAGGTGGTGACGAAGGTGACAGTGGTCAACGCAGATGGTGATTTACTGGAGCTGGATAACGAAACTATGGAATTCGGGTATCGTTACAGCACTATTAAGAATCAGCCGTTTACTGTGACACAGGTGTCGTTGGAGTTAAAAAAGGGTGACAGCAACCTAATCCGGGAAACGATGAAGGAGTTGTCAGCAAAGCGAAGGGAGAAACAGCCTCTGGAGTATCCCAGCGCCGGCAGTACCTTTAAACGTCCGGAGGGACATTTCGCAGGAGCATTGATTATGGAAGCAGGTTTGAGGGGCTTTCAGATTGGCGGAGCCAGAGTATCGGATAAGCATTGCGGTTTCGTTATCAATGCGGGAAATGCTACAGCTTCCGACATCATGTGCCTGATTCGTGAAATTCGTATGCGTGTGAAGGATAAATTCCGGGTTGAATTGGAACCTGAGGTGGTGTTCCTGGGAGAATTCCATTAGGAGAAATGAGAAATATGAGATTTGTTATCGTTACGGGAATGAGTGGCGGCGGTAAACGTACCGCCCAGAAGATGCTGGAGGATATGGGCTTTTATTGTGTAGATAATCTTCCAATCTCGCTCATAGAGAAATTCGTGGAATTGATAGCTATGCCAAACAGTGAGATTTCCAAAGTCGCACTGGGGCTTGATGTACGCGCAGACCAGTCCTTTGAAGGGGTTAATGATATTCTGAAGCAGCTGCGTGAAAAGGGCTATCAGTTTGAAATATTGTTTATGGATGCAGATGAGGCAGCGTTGATTAAACGCTACAAGGAAAGCCGGCGCGTACATCCCTTGGCCGAGGACGGAAGGCTTGAGGAGGGTGTGCGTAAGGAGCGCAAAATCCTGGAGAAAATCCGCAAGGAGGCCAATTATGTTATTGACACGTCAAATCTTCTGACCCGTGAATTAAAGGAGGAGCTGGACCGCATTTTTGTGCAAAACGAGGAATATAATAATCTCATGGTTACAGTGATGTCCTTCGGCTTCAAATACGGCATTCCTGCAGATGCGGATCTGGTATTTGATGTACGGTTTCTTCCGAATCCATATTATATAGAAGAATTGAAATCAATGACCGGCAATGACAGACCGGTGAGAGACTATGTCATGAAGGCGGAGGAATCGGAAATCTTCTTGCAGAAGCTGGAGGATATGGTGAGCTTTTTGCTGCCCAATTACGTCAAGGAAGGAAAGTATCGTCTGGTGATTGCCATTGGTTGCACAGGCGGACAACACAGAAGTGTAACCTTGGCCAATGAGTTGTATGAACGTATGAAGAGTCAGAGGCAGTTCGGTATGAAACTGTATCACAGAGATATCAAGGACAACCGTTCGGAGAAATAGCTTCTGCGATAGGGAGAAAGGCAGGGCCCAGGGAAATGTCATTTTCCGGTGAAATAAAAGAAGAATTGGCAAAGCATTACAGTCCTGCAAGACATTGTCAGATTGCAGAGCTTGCTGCGATTATGCATTTTTGCGGACAATACGGATGTGATGAAAACGGAAATTATACCATAGGAGTTCAGACGGAAAACCAAGCGTTAATCACAAAATGCTTTACATTATTGAAAAAAACATTTAATATAGATACTGATAGTCTGATAAAGGAAGAACAAATGTCGGCATTTATTTCGAAAATCGGGAACCTTGAGGAGCCTGTGAACGGACTTTTGATCAAGAATTCCTGTTGCCAGAGAGCTTTCTTGAGAGGTGCTTTTCTCAGCGTCGGTTCCATGAGTGACCCCAGCAAGGGCTATCATTTGGAGTTCGTATGTCCTGACGATGGAAAAGCTGAGCAGCTCCGCAATGTGATGCAGGCTTTTGGATTGGATGCCAAGATTGTGTTGCGCAAGAAATACCATGTGGTGTACCTTAAAGAAGGCTCCTGTATCGTGGATTTGCTGAATATCTGTGAGGCGCATAAGGCGCTGATGAATTTTGAAAATCTGCGTATCCTAAAGGAGATGCGTAATTCGGTTAACAGGCGGGTAAACTGTGAGACTGCCAATATCACGAAGACCGTAAATGCTGCAACAAGACAGATTGAAGATATCGAGTATATCAGAGACCATTATGGCTTCCGCAATCTTCCGGAGAATTTAAGAGAGATGGCAGAACTTCGTTTGGAGTATCCGGAGGCAGCGTTAAAGGAATTGGGGAATTACCTGAATCCGCCGGTGGGTAAATCAGGTGTCAATCATAGATTGCGTAAAATAAGTGAACTTGCAGATAGGATAAGAGGTTAAAGAGGAGGCAAATTATGACACAGAAAAAGGTTCAGATTAAATTGGAGAACGGGCTGGAAGCAAGACCTGTTGCACTTCTGGTTCAGGAAGCAAGCAAATATGACAGCACGATTTATCTTCAGTCCGAAGAGAAGAGAGTCAATGCAAAGAGCATCATGGGCATGATGAGTCTCGGCTTGGATAATGGAGATCAGCTGATAGTATCCGCAGACGGTTCTGATGAACAGACAGCAGTAGCAAATATTGAGAAATTCCTAAGCGGTCAGGCAGTTTAAAAACCTTTTGACAAACTCAGTTAAGAACAAATAAAATCATGAAAAACTGATTGACAAACAATGTGTCCTTAGGTATAATAACACTTGCGTCATCAATTGACGCAACAATATCATATTGGTAGAGACGTAGTTCAGATTATGGAGAAATACTCAAGAGGCTG
>CAZPRB010000063.1:0-12496 GCA_964588645.1 uncultured Acetatifactor sp.
CAAGACCGGGAGCTAGAAGGGAAACATTAGAAACCTATACTAGCAGATTAAAACAGTTAGAAGAAATCACAAACAATTTCAAAGGTGTAGATAAATCTTTTGCTATTCAGGCAGGACGTGAAGTTCGTGTTATGGTAGTTCCGGAGCAGATATCTGACTCTGATATGGTGCTCATGGCTCGCGAAATCTCCAAGCAGATTGAAGCTGAGTTAGAGTATCCCGGACAGATCAAGGTAAATGTAATCCGTGAGAGCCGTGTAATTGATTACGCGAAGTAATACCATACCGGTTTCGAATTGAAAATTTCATAAGAGTGAAGACCGCTGTACTTTTTGTACAGCGGTCTTTTTAAAAATATGAATTAAAAAATAAACAAAACGGAAAAATTCTCTTGTCTAATACCCAAAGTTATAGTATGATATTCAGAGTGTATGATTGTATACGATTATCCAATCGAGTAAAATATGCGCCCGTGCGCGGATAGGAGTAAGTATGAAAGCATATCAGGAGATGAGCAAAGAAGAACTTTTGGCATTAAAGGCACAGTTAGACGCAGCCTACGAAGATGCGAAAGGAAAAGGATTAAAGCTGGATATGTCCAGAGGTAAGCCGGGGTTTTCTCAGCTTGCACTTTCCATGCCAATGTTGGATGTGATTAATAGTGAGTCTGACATGAAGACAGTTTTGGGCAATGATACCCGTAACTATGGAGATTTGGACGGCATTGGGGAATGCAGAAGACTGATGGCTGATATGATTTCAGTCAATAAGGATAATGTGGTTGTCTGCGGTAACTCCAGCCTGAACATTATGTACGATACGGTATCCCGTTCCATGACAAAGGGCGTCAATGGCTCCACACCCTGGTGTAAATTAGATAAGGTGAAGTTTTTGTGTCCTGTTCCCGGATATGACAGACATTTCAGAATAACGGAATATTTCGGAATTGAGATGATTAATATTCCGCTCAACAGTGATGGCCCTGATATGGATATGGTAGAAGAATATGTAAATAATGATCCTGCAGTGAAAGGAATTTGGTGTGTACCGAAGTACTCCAATCCTACGGGTATTTCATACTCCGATGAGGTGGTCAGACGTTTTGCAAATCTGAAGCCTGCAGCAGAGGATTTTCGTATTTACTGGGATAACGCATATTGCATTCATCATTTGTATGATGATATTCAGGATGAGATTTTAAATATTTTGGAGGAATGTGAGAAAGCCGGTAATCCTGACATGGTTTATATCTTCGCATCCACCTCTAAAATCAGCTTTCCGGGTTCCGGTGTGTCCGCGATTGCCTCTTCTATTAAAAACATTGAATTTATAGAGAGTCAGATGACGGTTCAGACAATCGGACATGATAAAATCAATCAGCTGCGCCATGCTCGTTATTTCAAGAATCTGGATGGCTTGAAGGAGCATATGAAAAAGCACGCTGATTTGATGCGCCCTAAATTTGAAGCGGTGCTTCAGGTGCTGGAGGAGGAGCTTGCCGGAGCGGGAATCGGTTCTTGGATTCAGCCCAGAGGCGGATACTTCATTTCCTTTGATGCCATGGAGGGCTGCGCCAAGGCGATTGTAGCCAAGTGTAAGGAGGCAGGTGTGGTATTGACCGGTGCAGGAGCTACCTTCCCCTATGGAAAGGATCCCAAAGACAGCAATATCCGTATCGCTCCTTCTTTCCCTACGCCGGAGGAGATGGCGATGGCAACCGATTTGTTCGTCCTTTGCGTGAAACTGGTAAGTGTGGAAAAGCTATTGGAGAAATATAATTAAAATGGAAGAGTTTAAAAGAATTAAGAGAGAACTTATCGTAAAGGGTTCTATCATAGATTATTATCAGGATACGATGCAGATTCCCAACGGCAATATTGCCAAGTGGGATTTGATTGACCACAAGGGTGCAGCTGCTGTGGTAGCAGTGCGTGAGGATGGGAAGCTGTTGATGGTGCGCCAGTATCGGAATGCATTGGAACGGGAAACCTTGGAAATTCCTGCCGGGGGTCTGAACGGCAGGGAAGAACCTACAGAGGTGGCTGCAAAGAGAGAATTGGAGGAGGAGACAGGGTTTCTTTGTGATACCATGGAGCTTCTTACCACCATTTACACTACGGTGGCTTTCTGCAATGAGAAGATAGATATCTATGTGGCGAAGAACCTGAAACCGGGTCATCAGCATTTGGACGAGGATGAGTTCATCAATGTGGAAGCATATTCTCTGACAGAACTGAAGGAGATGATTCTCGCAGGGAAGCTGCAGGATTCCAAAACAATTTGCGGAATTTTGGCATATTGCGTGAAGGAAGGCATGTAAGGAACGCACACTGCATATAGCTTTAGAGGTGAGTAATTACGATTCACTGAAATCAGAGCAGGTATGGTGCAAGCATATGAATCAATATCATATAGACGGATTGCGTTTCAAAGAAGGGAACCTTCCCTTTCTGACGATTTTTACGGCGGGCATAGTCGCCGGCATCTTATTTGTTAACTTTGGAAAGAGCATTCTGCTGGAAAATACGGGATTACTGGATGAATATACCTTGTATGGTATGAAGTATATGATCGTGGACAGCAGTGCTCTTTTTTATTATGTCATAAGACAGCGGCTGGGGAGCATGCTGGTATTGGCAATTCTGGCAACTACATATCTGGGAATGCTGGTGTGCGGCGGATATGTTCTGTGGTACGGGGTTTGTACCGGCGCATTTCTGGCCGCAGCAGTGATAAGATACGGAATCAAAGGAATTCTGCTGGTATTGGTTGGCGTGTTTCCGCAATATCTGGTTTATATTCCGGTGATGATAGGAATGCTCCTCTGGTGCAGGAGGATTTATAGGAAAATATATCTGGAGAGAAACCATACGACAGAGGAAGCAGGCGGCTTTGGTATTCCTAAATTCCTTCTGCTGTTGATCGGAATTTTCGGTGCCCTTGTGGTGGGGTGTATTCTGGAAAGCTTTTTAAACCCCGTATTGATGCAGGCACTGCTGAGAGTTTTCTAAAGCCGCACTACTGTATTCTGTTCTCATTTCGTACTAATTATATTCTGCAATATCATAAATAAGCTTTTCGGTATCCGCCCAGCCAAGACAGGGGTCGGTAATGGATTTCCCGTAGACGCCGCCGCCTACCTTCTGGCAGCCCTCTTCAAGATAGCTTTCAATCATGACGCCCTTCACCAAACGGTGAATATCCGCATTCAGCTTACGGCTGTGCATTACCTCTTTGGTGATTCGAATCTGCTGCTCGAACTGCTTGTTGGAGTTGGAATGATTGGCATCAATGACGCAGGCAGGATTCTTCAAATCCATCTTATTGTACATTTCCAACAGACGGTTCAAATCTTCATAATGGTAGTTGGGAATGTTCTGACCGTGCTTGTTGTTGGCGCCACGAAGCACCGTGTGAGCCAGCTCATTGCCGGTGGTGTGTACCTCCCAGCCTCTGTAAATAAAGGAGTGAGCATGCTGTGCTGCATATACGGAATTCAGCATTACGGAAAAGTCACCACTGGTGGGGTTCTTCATTCCGGCAGCAACATCAAATCCGCTGACTGTCAGACGATGCTGCTGGTCCTCCACAGAACGGGCACCTATTGCTACATAAGAAAGGATGTCATCTACATAACGCCAGTTTTCGGGATAGAGCATTTCGTCGGCTGCGGTCAGACCGGTCTCGGAAATGGCGCGGATATGCATTTTGCGCATGGCAATCAGTCCGGCAATAAAATCGGGCTTCTTTTCGGGATCCGGCTGGTGAACAATGCCCTTGTAGCCCTCTCCGGTGGTACGGGGTTTATTGGTATAGATTCTGGGAATCAGAATCAGCTTATCCTTTACCTTTTCGTTGACCCTTGCCAGACGATTTACATAATCGCATACGGAGTCCTCGTTGTCTGCGGAACAGGGACCGATTACAACGAGAAACTTATCGCTCTTTCCCGTGATGACGTCTCGAATCTCGGCATCTCTTTTGGCCTTGATGTTTACGAGTTCAGGGGGAAGAGAATACTCTTCTTTAATCTCTGCCGGAGTGGGCAGCTTGTGTATAAATTCAAAACTCATACTGTTTCACCTTACCTTTACAAGTCTTTTCCTGCGCAAGTATGGTATTAGTATTGCGCAAAAACTGCTGTTTATTATAGTACAAGATGGTGGAATGTGCAAGTTTTTTTCGCGCCGGAAAGTTGTGATGACAGCCGGGAAACGGTGCGAGAGGAGGTAAGACAATCTTCCTTTATCGCCATGTAGAATATTGTATATAAATAGACAAAAATGACAAGATAATACATCTGAACAGAAGGATAATCCATTTCAAATCACGAAATTTGATAGTATATTACTCATTGAGTTTAGATAACTAAACCTCCCCTTTTTTGGACAGCATCCCATCCCCAAGGATGCTGTTTTTTTGTGCACGAAAACCGTTTGCCTTGCGGTATAGGATTCCTGTAATACGCAATGCATTCCCGATGAAAAATCTTGGTTCTCTAGAATAGACCTTATATGGACTAAAACAGAATGTCAAATTTTGTAGAATGAATGAAAGAATCAGAAAAAGGTTTGGGTTTGCATTAATGGAGTGATGACATGAAGACGCAGGAAGCGGTAATCAGAAGAATTGAAGGTCTATGTCAGGAACAGCATATCTCAATGAATCGTTTGGCCTATATCTCAGGCGTGGCTCCCTCTACGGTTAAAAATATCATATACGGAAACAGTGAAAATACCGGAGTTGTGACAATTGCCAAATTATGTAATGGTTTGGAATTGTCTGTTCAGGATTTTTTTAATGATGAGTTGTTCTGCGGTCTGGAGCAGGAGATAGAGTGATTTTTTTTGGATGAACGAAACAATCTGAGACGATAAAACAATGCCGAGCAGACGGATGGGATTTCCGCGGGATGCAGGGAAAGGAGATGGGGTATGGTTCGTTGTAAGTTCGCAGCTTTGATGATTTCGTCCGCAGGATATGATGCACAATATGCTGTGCTTGAGGTGGAATTTGCTCAAGATGGTCAGGTATGGCAATACTTGGGAGTCCCGGAGGAACTTTGGTACCGCTTTAAGAAGGAGGCGGTTCCCGATAATTTCTTTCACAGCTATATACAGGGATGCTACACCGAGAAACGAATTGCACCCGGTGCTTAGTGAGGAAAGGTTCGCTGATAAAAGGTTTCGGCGGACTTTTTTTCATTTTTATCTTCCACAAAAAAGGGGAATATGCTATACTGTTACCGAAGTATGGAATGTTTGCGTGAAAGGCAGACGATTGCAAAAAGAATGAGAGAGCATATGTCAGGAGAGAATAATCGGACACCTGCAGACAGAAGAAAGCGTGTGCAGACGTTAAAGAAGCTGATTATCATGTTACTGGTCATATCCATAGTCATACCGTATATTTGTTGTATTGCGCTTTTTGCGCAGGTTCGGAGCCTGAATGGGGTGCTTCAGGCTGCAACAGACCGTTTGGACGGGATGAGCAGACAGCTTGAGGAACAGCAGAAGCTGATGAAGAAAATACAGGAGCAGGGAGGCGTCGGAAGCGGAGAAACCGTGCCGATGAAGGAAGCTTCGCCGAATAAGTACGCGGAGGTGCCTCCGGAGGTGCCCTCGAAGGTCAATGTGCTGAAGAAGGAAGCTGCGCATAAGGTATATCTCACCTTTGACGACGGGCCCAGCAGCTATACGGATGAAATTTTGGATATTCTGGATCAATACGATATAAAAGCCACTTTCTTTGTGGTAGGAAAAGAGGATGAGGCTTCTAAGGAAGCAATGCGACAGATTGTGGAGCGCGGGCATTCCTTGGGAATGCATTCTTACAGTCATGTTTACAAACAGATATATGAATCGGTTGATAGCTTTGCAAAGGATTTTACGAGAATTCAGGATTTTGTATATGAAGCTACAGGCGTGAAAAGTATTATATATCGTTTCCCGGGCGGGAGCTCCAATCGGGTAAACAGTGTGGATATGGAGGAGCTTGCTGCTTATCTCGATACGCAGGGAGTCACCTTTTATGATTGGAATATATCCTCCGGAGACGGAGGAAAGGCACTGTTGTCCGTACAGGACTTGGTGGATAATTCTACCGGGGACATTGAAAATTGGGAAACCTCTATTATCCTGTTGCATGATTCCGTTGACAAAAGGACTACCGTTGAGGCACTTCCAATGATTATCGAGAACATTTTGGCGATGGAGAATACTGTGATTTTGCCGATTACAGACGACACCGTGCCGGTTCAACACATACACAAGGTTAATGAAATAGCCAAAGAATAAATGGAGGTATATTTTACTATGGGTTTTTTCTCGGATTTAAAGGATGATTTGTCGCAGGCAGTGAATGAGTTGATGCCCGGCGAGGAAGCGGAGGGCGCGCAGAACACACAGGATGCGGATGCCTTGGCTTTGGATGAAATGCTGAAAAACATTGATTCCATTGAATTACCGGATGCTACAGAGACAGAACTGTCTGCAGATGAAGTGCCGCAACAGGATGCTTCCGGGCAGACTTCGACCGAAGCAGTGTCGGAATTGTCACAGGAGGAACAACGCTTCTCCGTTGAAAGTGCGGTAGCAGAGTCGGAGGACGGTTCTTCGGAGGAAGAAAAGACGGATGATTGGAATCTTGAGAGCATGCTGGAAAATGCATTGACTGAGGAAGCCATTCAAAGGGTTGAAAAAACAGAAGCATACAAAGGAGTGGGAGAAACAATGGATATGAGTACAAGCAGGGTTGCAGCAGATGAGACCTCTATTATTACAGCCGGGATGAGCATTAACGGCGATATTGTGTCGGAGGGCTCTTTGGATATTGTGGGCAAGGTAACCGGTAATATTGATGTGTTGGGCAAATTAAATATTACAGGACATATCAGCGGTAATTCCAAGGCTGCGGAGGTTTATGCAGATGGTGCTAAAATCACCGGAGAGGTAGTCAGTGAAGGCGCTGTCAAGATTGGTGCAAGCACTGTTATTGTGGGTAATATCACTGCACTCAGTGCAGCCATTGCCGGTGCGGTTAAGGGTGACATTGATGTGCGTGGCCCTGTTATTTTGGACGCCTCTGCTATTGTGATGGGTAATATCAAATCCAAATCCGTTCAGATTAACAATGGTGCGGTTATCGAAGGTATGTGTTCACAGTGCTATGCGGATGTCAGCCCTACTTCCTTCTTTGAAGATTACAAAATGGAAATGAAGAAGGATAAGAAATAGTCAAGAGACGGAAATAAGGGACAGAACAAGAGACAGATAGAAAACAGGAGAATGTGTATGCGCAGGATATTACTGAAATTAAGCGGAGAAGCTCTTGCAGGTGATAAGAAAACGGGTTTTGATGAAGAAACCGTGAGAAAGGTTGCATTGCAGGTCAAACAGCTGGTGGATGCAGGTACGCAGGTGGGTATCGTTATTGGCGGCGGTAATTTCTGGAGAGGACGTTCCAGCGAAAATATTGACCGTACCAAGGCAGACCAAATCGGTATGCTGGCAACGATTATGAATTGCATTTACGTTTCGGAGATTTTCCGGAGCGTGGGTATGATGACCAATATACTGACCCCTTTTGAGTGCGGTTCCTTTACAAAGCTTTTTTCCAAGGACAGAGCCAATAAATACTTTGAGAAGGGTATGGTGGTATTCTTTGCGGGAGGTACGGGACATCCTTATTTCTCCACGGACACCGGTGTGGTGCTTCGCGCCATAGAGGTGGATGCGGAAGTCATTCTTCTTGCAAAATCCGTAGACGGCGTTTATGATGACGACCCTGCCAAGAATCCTGCTGCAAGGAAGTATGATGAGGTATCCATCGATGAGGTGATATCCAAGAACCTTCAGGTGGTGGATATGACGGCTTCCATTCTTGCACGGGACAATAAGATGCCTATGTGGGTGTTTGGATTAAACGAGGAGAACAGTATTGTCAATACTGTTCAGGGCAAGTTTAACGGAACAAAAGTAACAGTATAATAATAAGGAGACAGAGAGAACATGGACGCAAGATTACAGGTATATGATGATAAGATGAAAAAGGCAATCGAATTTTTGGAGGCTGATTATGCAACCATCCGTGCGGGTCGTGCAAACCCTCACGTTCTGGATAAGCTGAGAGTGGATTATTACGGAACGCCCACTCCCATCCAGCAGGTGGGAAATGTAACTGTGCCTGAAGCGCGCATTATCCAAATTGCGCCCTGGGAAAAATCCCTGCTCAGAGAGATTGAAAAGGCGATTCTGACCTCCGATATCGGCATCAATCCTTCCAATGACGGAAGTGTGATTCGTCTGGTATTCCCTGAGCTTACCGAGGAACGCAGAAAAGATCTGGTAAAAGAAGTGAAGAAAAAAGGTGAGGACGGCAAGGTTGCAATCCGTAATATCAGAAGAGATGGTAATGATGCCTTCAAGAAGCTGGCGAAGGAAGATGTTTCAGAGGATGAAATCAAACAGCTGGAGGATAACCTTCAGAAGCTCACTGATAAATACATCAAGGATATTGAGGCATTGATGGAGAGCAAATCCAAGGATATTATGACAGTCTAATGCAAACTGCGGGGGCGGAAATGCGAGAGCTTATCCGCCCCCTTTGTGCTAAACAGATAGGGAAAGAGGATGTTATGGAACAGAAATTAACGATGCCGAAGCATGTGGCAATTATTTTGGACGGAAACGGAAGGTGGGCAAAAGCAAAGGGAAGACCCCGTAATTACGGACATGTGCAGGGAGCCAAAACCGTGGAGGTCATCTGTGAAGAGGCTTATAAAATGGGGATTCAATATCTGACGGTGTATGCTTTTTCCACGGAGAACTGGAATCGCCCCAAGGATGAGGTAGATGCCCTGATGACTCTGCTTCGGAATTATATGAAGACCTGTCTGAAGACGGCGGAAAAGAACAGGATGTGTGTACGTGTGCTGGGAGACAAAACCGGTCTGGATGAGGATATCCGTGTCCGTATTGCAGAGCTGGAGGAGGCTACCAAGAATAATGACGGTCTTCATTTCCAGATAGCGATCAATTATGGCGGACGTGATGAGCTTGTGCGTGCTACACGCAAAATTGCAGAAGAGGTTGCAGCGGGAACATTAGAAGCCGGTCATATCGACGAGGCATGTATCAACGCCTTCCTGGATACAACCGGGATACCGGATCCGGATTTGCTGATTCGAACCTGCAATGAACAGAGAATTTCCAATTTTCTGTTGTGGCAGCTGGCCTATACGGAGTTTTACTTTACACCGATACCCTGGCCGGATTTTACAAAAGAAGAATTGATGAAA
The DNA here is from genome assembly GCA_964588645.1 of uncultured Acetatifactor sp. Classification (GTDB taxonomy): domain Bacteria; phylum Bacillota; class Clostridia; order Lachnospirales; family Lachnospiraceae; genus Acetatifactor. The sequence goes on from CAZPRB010000063.1 coordinate 9,299, forward strand.
GCTGTGGAAGCATATAATCGTAGAGACAGAAGATACGGTGGCTTGAAGGAGGAATAGCCTTATGTTTATGACCAGACTGGCCAGTGGAATTGTATTGGTAATCATAGCACTTATAACCATGAGCTTGGGAGGGCTTCCCCTGGTGGTAATATTGCTTGCTATTTCCCTTGTGGCATTTCGTGAATTGAGTAAGGCTTTGCTGTGCGCCTCGGATGAGCGAAGGCTGAACGCATTGGAAATTGCAGGTATGCTTGGAGTGACAGCGTATTATGCAGCTGTTTATTTTGCTGCTGATGAAATTATTCTGTTGATGTCCATTGTGGGGGTCATTATGGCAGAGATGTTTCTGTATGTGGTGACATTTCCGAAATATGAAGCCAAGCAGGTGGTGGCGGCAGTTTTTTCCTTCCTGTACGCACCTGTCATGCTTTCCTTTGTCTATCTGACAAGGGAATGTCCTCAGGGAATTTATATCGTATGGCTGATACTAATCAGCTCCTGGGGATGTGATACCTGCGCGTATGCTGTGGGAAAGCTCATTGGCAGAATCAGAATTTTCCCGGTACTCAGTCCCAAGAAGAGCCTTGAGGGCTGCATCGGAGGTGTAGCAGGTGCGGCCTTGCTCGGAGGTCTGTATGGCTATTTCTTTGTGGAGAAGGCCTTTCCGAATCAGACGGTAATGTGGATTGTTGCATTTATCTGTGCAGTGGGCGCCGTTATGAGTATGGTGGGTGATTTGGCGGCCTCAGCCATCAAGAGAAATCACAATATCAAGGATTATGGGAAGCTGATTCCCGGACACGGCGGAATCATGGATCGTTTTGACAGTATGATTGTGACCGCTCCCATGATTTATTTTCTAACCATTTTAATGATTCGTTTTTAGTTGGGAGATACAGTATGAAGAAGATAGCAATTTTGGGTTCCACCGGCTCTATCGGTACGCAGACACTGGAGGTGGTGCAGAGCCATCCTGAGCTGAATGTGGTGGCGTTGGCAGCCGGCAGCAGTGTCGCTAAGATGGAGGAGCAAATCAGACAATTCAGACCGCTGATTGCATGCATGTGGAGTGAAAAAGCCGCGGCTGAATTGAAGTGCCGCGTGGCGGATGTTCCGGTTAAAATAGTATCCGGAATGGATGGCCTTCTGGAAATTGCGGTTATGCCGGAGGCGGATGTATTAGTCACTGCCATTGTGGGAATGATTGGTATCAGACCTACCATTGCGGCGATTGAGGCAGGCAAGGATATTGCACTTGCAAACAAGGAGACACTGGTGACGGCGGGGCATATCATTATGCCGCTGGCGAAGGAACGCGGTGTATCCATTCTTCCGGTAGACAGCGAACACAGTGCCATTTTTCAGTCTCTGAACGGGGAGCCGAAGGACAGGATTTCCAAAATCCTGCTCACTGCATCTGGTGGCCCCTTCAGGGGGAAAAAGCGCGAAGAGCTTGTGAATATTCGGGTGGAGGATGCGTTAAAGCATCCCAATTGGGCTATGGGACGTAAAATCACCATTGATTCCTCCACATTGGTGAATAAGGGTTTGGAGGTTATAGAGGCAAAATGGCTCTTTGGAGTGGAGCTTGAGCGCATTCAGGTTGTGGTGCATCCACAGAGTGTGATTCACTCTATGGTGGAGTATGCGGATGGAGCGATTATGGCTCAGCTGGGGACCCCGGATATGAAGCTTCCCATTCAGTACGCACTGTTTTATCCGGACAGAAAGCCCATGGGAGGCAAAAAACTGGATTTCTATGAGTTGGGACAGATGACCTTTGAAAAGCCGGATACAGAGACCTTTGTGGGATTAAAGCTGGCATATCAGGCTTCTGAGGCAGGAGGCAGCATGCCAACCGTATACAATGCAGCCAATGAAAAGGCAGTGGAGCTGTTCCTGAACCGTAAAATATCCTATTTACAGATTCCGGAATTGATTGCCCGATCCATGGAACAGCACAGGGTGATTGCAAATCCCACTGTGGATGAGATACTCCGGACGGAGCAATCGGTCTATGAATATATAGCAGGAAAGGTAAGTAACTAGATATATGACTACACTGATATGGTTTATATTAATATTTGGGATTGTGGTAATTGCCCATGAATTCGGACATTTCTTATTGGCTAAGGCGAATGGAATTCATGTAGTAGAGTTTTCGGTGGGTATGGGTCCCAATCTGTTCTCCTTTCAGAAGGGAGATACCAAATATTCCCTGAAGCTGTTCCCCATTGGCGGAGCTTGTATGTTTGAGGGGGAGGACGGATTGCAGACAGCGGAGGGAGAACCGGGAGAAGGTTCCTTCCTGAATGCAAATGTGTGGGCAAGAATATCCACGGTAATTGCAGGCCCGGTATTCAATTTCATCATTGCTTTTATTGTTGCCCTGATTATGGTAAACATGATAGTAATACGAGACCCCGTTGCCTCTGATGTGACAGATGGAGGTGCTGCTCTGGAGGCAGGCTTGCAGCCGGGTGACCGCATCCTTTCCCTGAACGGAGAAAAGGTATATTTGTATGAGGATATCCTTCTGTTCACGCAGACCTATTCCGGGGGAGAAGTGGAGGTAGTATATGAGCGTGACGGTATCGAAAGCAGCACTGTCCTGACACCAAAGTATGATGAGAGCAGCGGCAGGTATATGCTGGGAATCATAAACAGCGATTTCGTCACGTTGGAAGGCGCGGACGGCTTAAAATATGCGTGGTATGAGCTTCGCTATTGTGTAAGGAATGTAACCAAAAGTCTCGGAATGCTGATAACCGGACGGCTGGACAGACAGGATGTGTCCGGACCGGTGGGCATGGCTGCTGCAGTAGGAGAAATCTACGAGGAGACAAAGGAATACGGCTGGCAAACCGTGCTGGTAAATATGTTAAACATTACCATGCTGTTGTCCGTCAATTTGGGTATCTTCAATCTGATTCCGTTTCCTGCCTTGGATGGCGGCAGACTGGTATTTCTGCTGATAGAGGTGGTGCGCGGAAAGCCTGTTCCTCCGGATAAAGAGGGAATGGTTCATTTCATCGGACTGGTCTTTTTTATGATTTTGATGGTCTTCGTTATGTTCAATGACATTTCAAACATCTTTATGAAATAGTTCTTAACCCGCAGGGAGTGTCTGTAACACTCCCCGGGGCTTCTTTTCAAATCCCTATATTCATCGCATTTCATTTCAAGAAAAATACGGAG
>CAZPRB010000064.1:0-3734 GCA_964588645.1 uncultured Acetatifactor sp.
GTATTTCAGAATGATACTATTTTTGAGGATTCCATTTCCGGGAATGTGACCTTGGGAAGAGAGCTTTCCGAGGAAGAAGTGCGGGAGGCATTGACTTATGCACAGGCCAGCGGATTTGTGGATGAACGCTCAAATAAAGAGGAGGAAAGTCTGAATATCAAGGGCGCGAACCTAAGCGGCGGTCAAAAGCAGAGAGTGTTGATTGCGCGTGCTTTGGCGGCGAAGCCGGAGATCCTGATTTTGGATGATTCCTCCAGCGCGTTGGACTATCGGACGGACGCAGAGCTGCGTAAAGGAATCAGGGAGCACTACAGGGATACGACTTTGGTTTTGATTGCACAGCGGGTAAGCTCCGTTCGAAATGCAGACTGCATTCTTGTGTTGGAGGACGGAGAAATCAAGGGATGCGGCACCCATGAAGAATTGCTTGCGTCCTGTGAATTATATGGCGAGATTGCCAGAACGCAGGAGGTGGCAGTATGAGTTTGAATAAGGCGAATCGTGAAATGAACCGTGTGATGAACAAGGATTTTTCGGATTCCGCGGCCGCCGGAAAAAGATATAGCGGCAGAACTATCCTGAGACTGGGAAATTATCTGTTTCATTACAGGGGGCTGCTGGCACTGGCTATGCTTTGTACACTGGGAAGCAATTTGTTTTCCTTGGTGGGACCGAGACTGACCGGATATGCCATCGGAGCCATAGAGCCGGGTCAGGGTGCTGTGGATATGGCTACTGTGTTGTATTATGCGGCGTGGATGGTGGGCTTTTACCTTTTGTCCGCTGCCATGTCTTATGGACTGCAGGTACTGATGATTACGCTCAGCCGTAAGGTAGTGTATAAAATGAGACAGGATGTGTTTGAGAAACTGATGTCCCTGCCGGTGGGGTATTTCGATACGCATCAGACAGGAGATATTATCAGCCGGCTTTCCTATGATATTGATACGGTCAACGCCTCTTTGTCAAATGATCTGGTTCAGCTTCTGACGACGGTTATTACGGTGGTGGGTGCCTTGTCCATGATGATTTCGATATCACCCAAGCTGGTGTTGGTGTTTGCATTTACGGTGCCTTTGTCTCTTATCCTGACAAAGAGTATTACCGGTAGGACAAAGCCGCTGTTTCGGAAGCGTTCCGCGAAGCTGGGAGAGATGAACGGATATGTGGAAGAGATGGTCAGCGGTCAGAAGACCTTGAAGGCCTATGCCAGAGAAGCGTATACGATCGCGCATTTCGATGAGAAAAACAAGGATGCAGTGGATGCTTATTATCAGGCAGAATATTATGGCAGCATTGTGGGTCCCTGCGTTAATTTCGTGAATAATTTATCTCTGTCATTAATCAGTGTCTTTGGAGCACTTTTGTATTTGGTGGGCGGTATCAGTATTGGGGATATTTCTTCCTTTGTATTGTATTCCCGCAAATTCTCCGGTCCTATCAATGAGGCTGCCAATATCATGAGCGAGCTGCAGTCGGCGCTGGCAGCAGCGGAGCGCGTGTTCCGCCTGTTGGATGAGGATACGGAACCGGCAGATGTGCCGGATGCCATAGAGATGAAAGAAACTCTGGGTGACGTGAAAGCAGAGCACATTCGTTTCGGATATGTGCCTGAGAAAACCATCATCCATGATCTGAGCTTCCATGCGGCACCGGGAAAACTCATCGCAATTGTAGGACCTACCGGCGCCGGTAAGACTACGTTAATTAATTTGCTGATGCGCTTTTATGACCCGGATTCGGGACGGATTCTGGTGGACGGCAGAACTGCGGACAGCATTACCAGAAAAAGCTTAAGAAAGGCTTATGCCATGGTGCTGCAGGATACCTGGTTGTTCTATGGAACCATTTATGAAAATCTGGCATACGGAAAGGAAGGTGCTACAAGGGAGGAAGTGATTGAGGCTGCAAAGGCGGCTCACATTCATTCCTTTATCACACGCCTTCCTCAGGGCTATGATACGATTTTGACCGATGAGGGAACGAACATTTCCAAAGGTCAGAAACAGCTGCTCACCATTGCCAGAGCCATGCTTCTGGATGCGGAGATGTTGATTCTGGACGAGGCGACATCCAATGTGGATACCCGCACGGAGCAGCGGATTCAGAAGGCTATGCGCAAGCTGATGGAGAATAAGACTTGTTTTGTAATCGCCCACAGACTCTCCACCATTCAGAATGCAGATTTGATTCTGGTAGTAAATGACGGTGAAGTGGTAGAGCAGGGAACGCATCAGGAATTGATGGCAGGCAGCGGCATGTACAGGAAACTTTATGATGCTCAGTTTGAGTAGAACGCCCGAAGTGGTATTTCGGGAGATGAATCATACCGCTATATCCTTGCATATATTTCTCTTAAGAGTGGGAATCATGTATGTATTTCCCGGTAGTGCATGGAACCGGTAGTGCATGGAATGGAGCAGGGTATGAAAAAGATAATAGTAACAATCCTGGTATTTGATATAATGATGGGGTTGTTACTTTTTGGTTTGTATCGGAACAAGCCGAGGATTGTTGATTTTGTGCAGGCATCGTCTGTGGCGTTGGAAACTGCAGATGAGCAGGCAGATTACAAAAGAATTGCACTTACCTTTGATGACGGTCCGCATCCGTATTATACGGAACAACTCTTGGATGGTCTGAAGGAGAGGGGCGTGCAGGTCACTTTCTTTGTGACGGGGGAGCATGCCAAGCTGCATCCGGATATTATAAAAAGAATTCATGAGGAGGGACACCTGATTGGTAATCACACCTATAGCCATATGCAGCTGACTGCTGCCAATAAAGAGGAGTTCAAGAATCAGCTGATCATGACAAATGGGGTGATTGAGGAAATTACCGGTGAGGAGGTAGTCTATGTTCGTCCACCCTATGGCACTTGGGACAAAGCTTTCGAAAAGGAACTCAATATGATACCGGTCCTCTGGACCATCGATCCGCTTGACTGGTGTAGTCGAAATGTTGCCTGCATTACAGAAAGTGTTGTGGAGAAGGCTGAGGAGAATGATATTATCCTGATGCATGACTACTATGATACCACGGTGACCGCAGCACTGAAAATAGTGGATGACTTGCAGGCAGAAGGCTATACCTTTGTGACTGTGGAGGAGATACTCTTTGATTGACAAAGCTGTTTATTCACGATAAATTAATTGTGATTTATCGTGAATAAACGAATAGTGGTTTAGTGTGAACAAACTTATGGGGAAGGTTGAATATGAAGGCAGTATTTCTGAAACGCATAAATATATGTATAGTGGCGATTGTGGTTTGCGTGATTGTGGCAGTCTGTTTCCTGACCAATCGGAGGCAAGCAGCGAAGGGGCTGGCCGATGGGGAATATATTTCGTCAGAGTGCCTGTATATGACGCTGTTTAGTTCCAATATGCCTGTCCTTGGGGAAAGATATCGGGTAGAAAGTGATGCCTTTGTATTCTGCGAAAATGATGGCCGTACCCAAAAGCGGATTCCGATAGAACATTGGGAGTGGCAGCCATTTCCCTACACAGATGAAGAATGGAGCCGGATGGTAGGTTTTGATGTGGAAGAGAATCCGATTAAGGAGGATATCAGCACGAAATATAAAGAAATGCTGTATCAGCCTTTATCCGAAAATTATTTTCTGCTACAAATGGATGACGAACTCTGGCTTGTTCGTACCTATACGGAGCCGGACGCACAGGAACGTATCTGGTCAGCCTATGTAATCACGGTAGATAAATAATCAATGTAGA
>CAZPRB010000064.1:3834-6096 GCA_964588645.1 uncultured Acetatifactor sp.
AAATAATCAATGTAGATAAATAATCACGATAGTTCAATATCCACGATAGTAAAATCATCACGAAAAATGGAGGGAGAATATATGAAGGTATTGCTGATTAACGGAAGTCCCCATAAGGAGGGGTGTACCTATGTGGCACTGAAGGAAGTGGCGGACACATTGGAGCACGAGGGAATCGACACAGAAATTGTATGGATTGAGAATAAGCCCATCGGCGGATGTATCGCCTGCGGCAGCTGCCGAAAGAACGGGAAATGTGTCTTTGATGATGTGGTGAATCAGATCCGCGAGAAATGCGAGGCGGCGGACGGCTTCCTGTTCGGAAGTCCGGTACACTATGCGGCTGCCAGCGGAAATATGACTGCTTTTATGGACAGATTGTTCTATTCTGCGGGAAAGACCTTTTATATGAAGCCTGCGGCCTGTGTCCTGTCTGCCAGAAGAGCCGGAACAACGGCGGCATTTGACCAGTTGATAAAATACTTTACCATCAATCAGATGCCGGTGGTGTCTTCCAGATATTGGAACATGGTACACGGCGCCGCTCCGGAGCAGGTGTATGAGGACAAAGAAGGTCTGCTGACCATGCGTGTCCTGGGCAGGAATATGGCATATATGCTTAAATGCATGGAAGCCGGAAAGCGGGCGGGTGTGAGTATGCCTGAGCTTGAGGAACCGATATTTACCAACTTTATCAGATAGTTATTATCATGGGTGTGAAAATGATATCGGGCAAGAAGGAGGAACCGGATGGAGAAGGAAATGAATGCGAAAAAAGCAGGACGGAAACGCTATGAGTATCTGGATGTTCTGCGCGGTATTACCCTGATTAGTATGATGGGATATCATGCCATGTGGGATTTGGTCTATATTGTGGGGCTTGAGATTGACTGGTATCGTTCTGCGGGAGCGTATCTCTGGCAGCAGAGTATCTGTTGGACATTTATTTTGCTGTCCGGTTTCTGCTGGTCCTTCGGGAGACAAAAGTGGAAGCGGGGAGGCATTGTGTTTGCTGCAGGTCTGGTTATCACCGGAGTGACCTGCCTTGTTATGCCGCAGCAGCGTGTGGTGTTCGGGGTGCTGACCCTGCTTGGCAGCTGTATGCTGCTCATGATTCCGTTGGATAAGGTACTGCGCAAGGGATATTCTGTGGCAGGAGTGGTCGTATCCTTTTGTGCCTTCCTGCTGACCAAAAATCTGAATCAGGGTGCGCTGGGAATTGGAAATTGGCGCCTTTTGGAGCTTCCGGACAGCTGGTATGACAGCGGATATGTGATGACGTATTTGGGCTTTACGGACAGGCATTTTTATTCCACGGACTATTTTTCTCTATTTCCATGGATGTTTTTGTTTATGACGGGTTATTTCCTGTATAGATTAGCTTCGGAGAAAAGATGGTTGGAATGGCCGGCGCTTAACGGAATTAAGAGCAGACCGCTTGCGTTTATCGGCAGACATTCGTTGTTGCTATATATGCTTCATCAGCCGGTTATTTATCTTATCATTCTGCGTTGCTTCTAAAGCGTGCAGAAGGAAGACAATTGTATGAAAAGACTAGTACTAAAGTCACAGAGATGAGGAGAGTTGTGTGTATTATACAAAAATACATCGATTTCTCCTCTTTGTTTTTATGCATAATTGCATAATTGTAAAGAACCTGTTTTTTTTCTTTTGGTTATATTGGCGAAGCGGTTATAAAATTGAAACCTTTTTATAAAATGGATACCTTTTTCTCTGATAAGGCTGATTATATAATTAAACGCGTTATAAAACTGAATGTGCAGAATGTATGGAGGAGAGAATGATGAAGCGCAGAAGTTGGAGAAGGAGAGTATTGACGTTGTGCCTTGCACTCGCAATGGTAGTCACCAGTGTGGATGCAACGGCATTTGTCAGTCAAGCAGTTACAAATGCGTATGAGGCGACCGGCGGAACTCACGGTGCCACCTATGACAGCGAGACAGGAAAGGTTACTTTCTATGTGAACGAAAGTGATGCCTTTTATGCTCAGGTAGACCATATGTGGTATCAAGAGTATGCCAGCTATGAGGAAGCGGCACAGAATCATATCAGTGCCGGAGGTAATTTTATAGCCGGCGTGGGTGCAACGGCAGTCACAGCGAATGCTGACGGAACAAAGACTGCAGAAGTAGATGTGGCAGATGGTACGGGAGCAATCCTTTACTATTTCAATGCAGGTGCCGGACATGCAAGACCTGATTACGAGCATATTATCGTGATTGATAATGGCACAGAAGGCGG
>CAZPRB010000064.1:6196-10330 GCA_964588645.1 uncultured Acetatifactor sp.
GGCTGGGCAGGCGATTCCAATGCAACCGTCAGCTATGACGGAACCAAGGCTGTGGTATCTGCAGACAGCTTCGGCTGGAACGCATGGGGAGTTCAGTGGAAGCTTTTGGACTTAGTATCGGAAGAAGAGACAAATGTGTTTGCGTTTGACGTAGTATCCAGCATTAATAAGTCTATCAATGTTAAGGATGAGAATTCCGGCAATATGGAGACCATCACATTAACAGCAGGTGAGAAATACCACTATGAGACCACGATTACCGGAACAACTGCGAATATCACTTTTGATCTGGTGGGTGGTGAAGGTGCAGGAACTCTGACCTTTACCAATATGGTATTCGGTAACGGTAACGGTGTGAAGGATAACGGATTGAAATTTGAGACTCTGAATACCGAGTTCTATCGTTCGCAGGATGACGGCGGCTGGGCAGGCGATGTCAATGCAACCATCAGCTATGACGGAACCAAGGCTGTGGTATCTGCAGACGGCTTTGGCTGGAATGCATGGGGAATTCAGTGGAAATTAAAGGGACTGACATCTGAGGCAGAGAATAATGTATATGCCTTTGATGTAGTATCCAGTATCAATAAATCCATCAATGTGAAAAACGAGACCTCCGGCAATATGGAGACTATCAATCTGACTGCCGGTGAGAACTATCATTATGAGACCGCTGTGGCCGGTACAACGGTGGATATCACCTTTGATTTGATTGGTGGTGAAGGTGCAGGAACCCTGACCTTTACCAATATGACCTTTGGCCCTGCAGAGGGTTCCGCAGAGATTGGCGGAGAAGGGGAAGAGGAAGGAGCTTTGGCGGCGAATTCCGAGCCTTTGAATTTTGAAGAGCTGAATATCGGTACCTATCGTTCTCAGGACGATGGCGGCTGGGCCGGTGACTCCAATGTGGCATTTACCTACAGCGGAACCACAGCGCTGATTACCGCAGATAATTTCGGCTGGAATGCATGGGGCATTCAGTGGGCACTGAAGGATTTGACCTCTTCTGTAGAAGACAATGTATTTGAGTTTGATGTGGTGTCATCCATCGATAAATCTATTGTATACAAGAATGAGAATACGGCAGAAACCAAGACTCTTACCCTGAAGGCAGGCGAAACCTATCATTTCGCAGCTGCCGTAACAGGAAAGACCTTGAATGTAACCTTTGACCTGACAGGCGGTGCGGCAGCAGGAAGTCTGACCTTCACCAATATGAAGTTCGGTCCTGTGGGTATTGTAGAGGTTGCTCCCGCTCTGACCTTGGACAGAGCAGTTGACAAAGCAAACGGCTTTAAAGTCGGCGAGAATGTTGTAATTAACTATGCGGCTACCGCTACGGCATGGGCTGATAAGGTTACCGGTGTAAAAGTAAATAATCAGGCGATTGCAGCAGATAAGTATACTGTAGGAGAAGGTACTGTTACCTTGGATTCCTCTGTATTTAAGAATCAGGGTGTATACACTGTGGAAGTAGAAGCGGAAGGCTTCAATGCGACAGCAGTTAAATTCCCTGTGTATGCTGCAGATGTAGCAGGTGAAAGCTGGAATGTGGCTTGGGAAGACCAATTCAACGGAACAGAGTTGGATACTACGAAATGGTCCTATGAAATCGGTATCCAGTCAGGTGAGGACGGAGCGTCAGCTTCTCCCGTATACTGGGGTAATAATGAGAGACAGTATTACACCAAAGAAAATGTGGAAGTAAAGGACGGTTATCTGGTAATCACCGGTGACAAATTAACCCAGGAAGTAAAGGACAAATATAATGTAACGGATACCACCGTACAGTACACCTCCGGCCGTATCCGCACCGCAACCGACAGCGGAGAGGTTCTGGCTGCAACAACGTACGGACGTATTGAAGCCAAAATGATTCTTCCGGCAGGAGACGGCTATTGGCCGGCATTCTGGATGCTGCCTACAGAGGAGACTATTAATCTGTATGGTACCTGGGCATCCTCCGGAGAATTGGATATTATGGAAGCTGTAGGACAGAATCCCGGTCAGGTAAACGGTACGATTCACTATGGCGGCAACTGGCCCAACAATATCTATACAGGCGGTACCTATGTATTCCCTGAGGGAGGTTCCATCGCAGATGAGCATGTATACGCAGTTGAGTGGGAGCCCGGAGAGCTTCGCTGGTATGTAGATGATGTGCTTTATCACGTGGAGAACAATTGGTACGGTATGGATGCCAACGGTGAGAAGTATAGCTATCCTGCACCGTTTGATGAGGATTTCTATATCTTATTTAACCTGGCAATGAGCGGAGATTATGTATCAAATGTTATGCCTACTGAGATGGGCAAACAGATGAAGGTGGATTATGTCAGAATTCTTGTGGATGAGAACACGGATTACAATGCATCCGTAACGACTCCTACAACTGACAGAGATGTTGCATTCTTTGAAGCAAACGGCGGATATACGGATTTGATTCAGGATAAGGATTACACCACTTTGGCTTCCCATGCATTCGGCGATGGCGCAAATGTAATCCCCGGAATCGGATACTGGAGCTCAGCTGTCAATACCGGTGCAGGGGCAAATGCAACCGTTGAAGTGGCAGACGGTGTCGCAAAGGTTGATGTGACAAAGCAGGGTGCCAATGATTACAATATCCAGTTGATTCAGAATATTCCTTTGGCAAAGGGCTATACCTATCGTATCACCTTTGATGCCTGGACGGATGTAACGGGCGGAAGACAGATGATTGTGGCTCCCAAGGGAGATGCGGACAATGCATGGAAAGCATATGACAGCGGAATTACAGCAGCATTGACCACCGCGAAGAAGACATTTACCTATGAATTCACTATGACTACGGATTCCGACCCTACTGCAAGACTGGAGATGAATCTGGGTGGCGCGTTGGGAAGCGTATATGTAGATAATGTAAGCGTAATCGCTTTGACAGATGCTGAGATTGAGAGCGGCAAGGAGGCTTCTGCAAAAGAACCTCTCGCAAGCGGCGAGCATATCTATAACGGAGCATTTGACAAGGGTGATGGCAAGCTTGGTGATTGGACGGCAGAAGGTACTGTGGGCAGCGCAGCAGACCGTACTTATACCGTGACAGTTGGTGCTGAGGGTGCCAAACTGACACAGACCGGACTTCAGCTTCTGTCCGAGGATACCTATAAATTGACCTTTGATGCTAAGACCGCAGGGGCAGGTAAGCTGCGTGCGATTCTCAGAAATGAGACAGGAACTGTTACTTATGTATCCGAAGAGTTCGCCTTGACTGCAGAGATGGCGAAATATGGAGTAGAGTTTGTGGTACCTGCAGAGCAGGGAACCGCTATGGGTACTTTGGAATTTGAATTCCTTGGCGAAGGTGAGACAATCACTCTTGATAATGTATCCATGAAGCGCTTGACCAATGTACATATGGAATGGGATTCCTATGAATTCTATCCTATCGGCGAGAATTCCTTGGAAGGCTTTACCACCTATGATGAGGTTTGGACATGGGCAGTGAATCCTGTCAATGCAACTGATATCGGCAGTGGAGAGATGGCATTGGTAGTGAAGACAGCACCTGCCAGTGAGACTTGGAAGGTGATGCTGCAGAAGGAGAATGCTGCACTCTCCAAGGGTATGACCTATCGTATCCGGTACGCTGTCAAGGCATCTGTCGAAGACCAGAAGGTAGAGGTTAAGATTGAGGATACCAGCTATAATCCTTGCTACAATGAGACACTTACCGTCGGAACAGATTGGACCTATGTGGATACTACATTTGTATCTACTCTGGCAGGAGCAGGTGCTCTGAAATTCTGTCTGGCAGGTGTGAATCAGGAATGTAATATCTATGTGAAGGATGTAAACATTGTTCTGGATGGAATACCGGTACCTCAGTTCGCAGAGGGAGCAGAAATAGCAGAGATGGAATTAAATTCCACAGCAGTCTTGGATATCGTACATTCCCCTAAGGTTCAGGAGAAGTATCAGTCCTTTACCTACGAGTCCTCAGATGCCGATGTGGTTGAGGTATCAGCAGACGGAACCGTGACTGCGAAGTCATTGGGTACTGCAACCATCACAGTCACCAGCGTGCTGGGTACTGAATTCCGTTTTGATATTACGGTTGTAGAGTCTGTGGATCCTGATACCGGAGACAAGGAT
>CAZPRB010000064.1:10430-12301 GCA_964588645.1 uncultured Acetatifactor sp.
GATACCGGAGACAAGGATGACCCTGATGAAGGCGGCCACACCGGAGATGGTGATGACGGTAACAAGCCCGGTCAGGATGATAAGCCGGATCATGATAATAAACCCGGATTAAAGCCTTGGCAGCCGTGCAATCCCTGGAAGCTTTTGCAGCAAGTGAAAAAGCTGTTGCAGTGGATCTTCTCTTGGAGATAGTAAGAAGAATAATTTCATTGTGAAACAATATAAGAAGTGGTATCATCATATTGGTGATACTGCTTCTTTTTGCATTGTGTGTCTGACAGTGCACGCTTCTGATATGGAGGACGGTGTCATGGCAGCTATGTAGGAAAGGTTGTATGAAAATGGATTTGTTTGAATATATGCGCAGTAATAATATGGAAAAGGAATCCCCTCTGGCGGCGAGAATGCGTCCCCGCTCCTTGGATGAGGTGGTGGGGCAGGAGCATATTATCGGAAAGGACAAGCTACTTTATCGCGCCATCAAGGCGGACAAAATCAGCTCTGTCATCTTCTATGGACCGCCCGGAACGGGGAAAACCACATTGGCAAAGGTAATTGCCAATACCACCAGTGCGGAATTTACGCAGATCAATGCCACGGTGGCGGGTAAAAAGGATATGGAGGAAGTGGTGGCGAAGGCCAAGGAACTGCAGGGTATGTACGGCAAAAGAACCATTCTGTTCATCGATGAGATTCACAGGTTTAACAAAAGCCAGCAGGATTATCTTCTTCCTTTTGTGGAGGACGGCACTCTTGTGCTCATTGGTGCAACCACGGAAAATCCGTATTTTGAGGTGAACGGAGCTCTCATCTCCAGATCCATTATTTTTGAATTGAAACCGATTCCCGCAGAAGCAATTAAGAATCTGCTCAAGAAGGCGGTATATGATACGGACCGTGGTATGGGTTCCTATGATGCAGTGATTGATGAGGAAGCGCTGGATTTTCTTGCGGATATTTCCGGGGGAGATGCCAGACATGCCCTGAACGCCATTGAACTGGGCATCATGACCACCAATCGCAGTGAGGATGGTAAGATTCATATTTCCTTGGACGTGGCGCAGGAGTGTATTCAGAAGCGGGCAGTGCGATATGACAAAAACGGTGACAATCATTACGATACCATCTCAGCATTTATCAAGAGTATGCGGGGCTCTGACCCGGATGCCGCTGTCTATTATCTGGCGAGAATGCTGTATGCGGGCGAGAGTGTTACCTTCATTGCCAGAAGAATTATGATTTGTGCCTCGGAGGATGTGGGAAATGCAGACCCCAATGCCATTGTGGTAGCTACCAATGCTTCTATGGCAGTGGAGAGAATCGGTATGCCGGAGGCACAGATTATATTGGCACAGGCAGCCTCTTATGTAGCTTGTGCACCGAAGAGTAATGCCGCTTGCCGGGCGATTTTTGCAGCGCTGGAGGAGGTGGAACGGACAGGTAATCTGCCGATTCCGCCGCACCTACAGGATGCACATTATAAAGGAGCGGCGAAATTGGGACACGGAACAGGATACAAATATGCACATGATTACCCGAATCACTATGTGGAACAGCAGTATCTTCCTTATGAATTAAACGGTAAGGAATTCTACTCGCCCACAGGAAACGGGTATGAACTGAAAATCAAAGAACATATGGCAAGACTTCGCAGGGAGGCGAAGGAAACCGGAGAGTAATCAAATAGGATGAACATAGGAATCATATAGAAGTAACGTAGGAAACTCAGAAAGATATCAGAACAATTCCTTGATCAGATGCTGATATATTTCCTGATTCTTCTTCTGCCAGTTGTCGCAGATGGAAGAGGCCAGCTCCTCTGTGGGGACTGACAGCGTGATATCCACCAGCTTGATGCCTCTGTCCTTGGC
>CAZPRB010000065.1:0-12043 GCA_964588645.1 uncultured Acetatifactor sp.
CCTTTCGCGAAACCTTTCAGTTCCTCTCTGATTTCTTTTATAAATGCTTCTCTTCTAACAGGCGCTCTGCGGGCCGCATCCACCAGCCGGTGAAGTTCCTCCACACACACGTCCAGATTATCATTTACCACTATATAATCATAGGCCTCAATGCCTTCTGATTCTTCACTAGCGCGGGCAAGGCGCTTCGCAATCACCTCGGATGCCTCCGTACCTCTTCCCACAAGTCTGCGCTCCAGCTCCGCCGCACTGGGAGGAGTTACGAAAAGCAAAAGGCTCTCCGGAAATTGTTCCTTCACCTTCAGGGCTCCCTGAATTTCAATTTCCAGGATGACATCCCTGCCTGCCTCCAGCTGTTCTTCCACATATGCCTTAGGAGTTCCGTAATAATTGCCGCAATAGCTGGCATACTCGATAAATCCGTGCTCGCGAATCTTCTCTTCAAACCCTTCCTTATCAGTGAAAAAGTATTCCACGCCATTCCTCTCACCTGCTCTGGGCTGTCTGGTGGTCATGGAAATGGACAAGGCATAATTGTCATAGGTCTGAAGCAGCTTCTTGACCAAAGTACCCTTTCCTGCCCCGGAAAATCCTGACAATACAATAAGTATTCCTTTTTGTTTCATCTAACCTGCTCTCTCTGTCTCTATGATATCTTACTCTGTCTCAGCGTCGGCTTCCTCCACACCTTCCTGTACCATCCGGGCACGCCCGGCTATGGTCTCCGGAAGCAATGCCGAAAGCACTACCTGACTGTTCTCCATCACAAGAACGGATTTCGTCTTTCGTCCCTGCGTCGCATCAATAGCGGTGCCGGATTCCTTTGCATTCTGTACCAGTCGTTTAATAGGTGCGGAATCGGGACTGACAATGGCGATAATCTTCGCCGTATTCACAATATTCCCGAATCCGATATGGATTAATTGATTCATATGACCTCTACTCGATATTCTGAATCTGCTCGCGAACCTTTTCAATCTCGGTTTTCAGCTCAATTGCACAATTGGAAATCTCCAAATCATTAGACTTGGAAAGAGTGGTATTCGCCTCCCTGTTCATCTCCTGTGCGATAAAATCCAGCTTTCGTCCGATACTTCCGCCTGCAAGCAAGGTATTCTTCGTGGTCTCAATATGGCTGCGCAGACGCACGATTTCCTCATCCACACATGCCTTGTCTGCAAAAATGGTAACCTCGGTCAGGAGTCTGCTCTCATCTACGGTAGTATCCCCCAGAAGCTCCTTCACCTTATCCTCCAGCTTCTGTCTGTACTCTGCAATAATCTGCGGAGAACGCTCTTCGATAAAGTCTACCAGCTTCAGCATACCGTCAAGCTTCTCAATCAAATCCTCCCGCAAATGCTCGCCCTCCACAATACGTGACTGAACAAACATTTCCGCCGCACCGTCAATCGCCTTCTGAAGCCCCTTCCATAGCTCCTCCTCATCCAGAGTCTGCTCCTCCATGGTGAACACCTCAGGATACTTGGACAGGGTGGACACACGGATATCATCATCCAACTGAAATTCCTGAGCCATCTGCTTTAAATATCCCAGATACTCCTCCGCAATCTCCTTGTTGTAACGGACACTGGAAGTGTTCTCCGAAAAATCTTCATAGGTGATGAACATATCCACCTTACCGCGGGAAATAAAATTCTTCAATTCGCTGCGGATGGCAGATTCAAAGAAATTCAGTTTCTTAGGCATCTTGATGTTCACATCAAGATAACGGTGATTCACTGCCTTCATCTCGACCGTAAATTTTCTGTTATTCTCGGAGATTTCGCATCTGCCGAAGCCTGTCATACTCTTTATCATGGTCGCTCCAATCCGGGCTACGACATTTACTGCCGCACACTTCATTATATTATAAAATATCTTTGAGAACGCGTCAAGGGCGAGGGGTTTCTTTTCCGCAGATTTTCTGTTATACTTCTACATAGATATGTCACCGACTTCCAAAGCCGGTAGCATAATAAAGATTAAACGAGGATAAAAAGATGGCTTTTGACGGCGTTACCATAGCAAATGTTGTATCCGAAATGAAAAAGGAATTAATCGGCGGAAGGCTGTACAAGATTGCACAGCCGGAGAACGATGAACTGCTTTTGACCATAAAGACCTCCGAGGGGCAAAAAAGGCTTTGCATCTCAGCGGATGCTTCCCTGCCGTTACTCTATCTGACACAGAATAATAAGCCCAGTCCCATGACCGCCCCCAACTTCTGTATGCTGCTGCGCAAACATCTGCAAAACGGCCGTATCACCGACATCACCCAGCCCGGTCTGGAGCGTATCATCCACATCGGAATCGAACATTTGGATGAAATGGGCGACCTCTGCCACAAGACTCTCGTGGTAGAAATCATGGGAAAACACAGCAATATTATTTTCTGCAATGAGGACAATGTGATTATCGACAGCATCAAGCATATCTCCGCCGCAGTCAGCAGCGTCCGGGAGGTGCTTCCGGGCAAACCCTATTTTGTGGTACAGACGCAGGATAAGCTGAATGCTTTGGATACCGGCTTCGACACCTTCCGAGAAGCCTTGCATGCCAAGCCGCAGCCTGTTTTCAAGGCGGTTTACGGCAGCTTCACCGGCATCTCTCCCATTCTGGCACAGGAGCTTTGCTACGAGGCAGGCATCGACGGGGAACGTCCCACTGCCGCTTTGGAGGAGTCGGATTATCAGGCACTTTACAGAGCCTTCTGTGCTATGACGACGGCCATCAGGGAAGAAAATTTTTCTCCCAATATTGCGTATACCAACGGTCGTCCCATGGAATTTGCAGCCCTCCCCCTTACCATGTATACAACAGGTGAGGACAAAATCGTTATATACTCCTCCATGTCCGAGCTTTTGGAGCATTATTATGCGGAGAAAAACACCTACACCCGCATCCGTCAGAAATCTGCGGACCTGCGTCGCATTGTACAGACCGCTCTCGAGCGCAATGTCAAAAAATATGACCTGCAGCTGCGGCAGATGCAGGATACGGAGAAAAGAGAAAAATACCGCATTTACGGGGAACTGTTAAATACCTACGGGTACAGCGCCAAGCCCGGTGACAAAGCGTTGGAGGCAGTCAATTACTACACCAACGAGACGGTAACAATTCCCTTGGAGCCCACACTGACTCCCACGGAAAATGCCAAGAAATACTTTGAGAAATACAATAAACTGAAACGGACCTATGAGGCTTTAACAGAATTGACCAAAGAGGTCAAGGACGAAATCACACATTTGGAATCCATCAGTGCTGCACTGGACATTGCACTGCAGGAGGAGGATTTGGTCGAAATCAAGGAAGAACTGACAGAGAGCGGTTATATCCGCAGGAAAGGCTCCGGCAAAAAAGCAAAGATTACCAGCAAGCCCTTCCATTATATCAGCAGCGATGGCTTCCACATCTACGTGGGCAAGAACAACTATCAAAATGATGAGCTGACCTTCAAATTTGCCACCGGCAATGACTGGTGGTTCCACGCCAAGGGAATGCCGGGCTCCCATGTCCTCGTAAAGACAGAAGGTGCCGGGGAACTGCCGGACCGCACCTTTGAGGAGGCAGGTAAGCTAGCCGCCTACTACTCCAAGGGACGCGGACAGGAAAAGGTCGAGATAGACTACATTCAGAAAAAACATGTAAAGAAGCCTGCCGGTGCCAAGCCAGGCTTTGTAGTGTATTACACCAACTATTCCCTGATGATTGACAGTGATATCTCAGGCATCACACCGGTCAACGGATAAACATTCTGATTTATAGTTTCTATATTATTGAGAAAGGCAACAAAAAAATGCAATGCACAAACCATACAAAATACTATATCAAAGAATTGACCAAGGAAGAGACTGTGGCTGCCTACCGCGAGAACGGTCCTCTGCACTTTCCCAAGGATGAATTAAAGCCTGTTTCCTCCATCGAATGGTTATATGGGCAAAACGCCTATCTGGGACTGGGCTTGTTCGAGCCAGCCTCCCCGTCCATCCCGGAGTCGGAGACGACATCCGGCAAAAGCACCACTGACCGTCTGCTGGGCTATGCTCTCTTTCTGACCCCACCCGGACAGAGCACCGTGCTTCTGGACTATTATGCAATTTTGGAAGAATACCGCGACCTCGGTCTCGGCAGCTTCTTTCTACAGGGAACGAAGCCCTATCTGCAAAATGTGGACGGTATTCTGATTGAGACCGAGAATCCCGCATTTGCGCCAAACGAAAAAGAAGCACTCCTGCGCAACCGTAGAAATGCTTTCTATGCCAGAAATGGCGGACAGCCGACCAATGTCTTCTGTAGCTTGTTCGGTGTTCCCTATCAAATTCATTTTCTGCCAACCAAGACCGGACCTGCTATGGAGCACCCCGCGGCTACCGATATTACCGGGGAAGCCTCTTCCCGCTCCCTCGATGTCTATGTGCGTACCGGGTTAGATGCCATCTACCGCTTCATGCTGCCCGAGGAAATTTATCAAAAAAATGTAGTGTGGAGCTAAGCTGCTCCCACTACATCCTTATCTCCTGTCACTTCACCAATTTCCACTACTTCATCAATCGGCACTTCTTTGCAAGCCTGACCAGCAAATATCCCTTTGGAAAGCCTCGCAGCTCCTGTTCCGTCACACCACGCAACAGAATCAGCATCACAAAATAGACTACTACTGCTATCACAATGGCAGGAATGACTGAAAGCTGCATGGAATCTGTCAGCAGGTACATCCCTTCATATACCGCCCAGGCAGCTGCACCCATAAAGGCTGCTGCCAGTCCGGGAATCAGGAAGGTCTTTACAATCTCCTGTCTGTATCCCACTGCTTTTCTCACCGAATACTGATTTAGCACACACATGGCACCTGAATATACAGAATTGGCAATTGCAATACTGTACAAATCAAGCCTTGTAAAAAATAACAAGCCTACTGCAACAGCTGTCTGAAGCACCAGAGAAATGCCCGCATTTACAATGGGAGCATTCACCTTTCCCAAGCCCTGCAATATAGAGCTGTTCAGAGTGGACAAGGCATAGAACACCACCGAGGGAGCCAATGCTACCAACAGTCCGGCCGCCAGCTCCAACGCATCCGCTGTATTGCTTCTGAACAACAGACTAATCACCGGCTTTGCCAGCACCAGAAGACCTACGGCGCAGGGAATGGAAATAATCATGGTGGTCTTGACCGCAAGACCTATTTTTTCTCTTGCTCCCTGTTCATCCCTGGCAGCTATCAGCTGGGACACGGACGGAATCATTGCCGCTGCCATGGCAGAAGCAAAGGCAATGGGTATATTGGATATGGTCAAGGCCTTCGAAAGTGCTCCCCAGTCTGCATATATCTTGATGCCGGCGATTCCCCGCATTTCCGCATATATGTCCGTATAAAGTGCATTGTTTACCGTACTGCTCAAATTATAAACTGCAGTACTGATAATAAAAGGCGTCACCACAGAGGTAATCATCTTGAAAATTTCGCCATAGGAATCCATATGGGAATGTCTGTCTCTGTCGATTCGTCTGCGAATCATTTTACGGTTCAACCCATAGATACCCGCCATGAAAAGTAATGCGATCAGAACGCCTGCGCCTGTACCCATAGCGCTTCCGATTGCTCCGTATTTCGCTCTTTCCATCTGTCCTGCGCTATCCGCCGGCATCTCCATGGTTCCCATAAATCCTTTTATCAACAGATAGGCGGCACCGATACTGACCACCGCGTTGGCTATCTGTTCAAAAATCTGGGACACAGAAGTCTGCACCATGCTTTTGTGAGCCTGAAAATATCCGCGCAGCACACCCAGGATACCATAGGCAAAAATCGTAGGTGCAAAGGTACGCAGCACATAGATTGCTTCTCCCGATACCATCAAACCGGCTCCGAAAAAAAGAAACAGGCTGGCAATCCCGCCCACAACCAAAACGTATATCATGGAACACAGGAATATTCTGTGTGCATTGCGATATTCCCGCAGAGCAAGCTTCTGCGCTATCACCTTGGAGATGGCAGAGGGAATACTGTAGGAGGAAATCAACAGAATAATCGTGTAATAATTGTACGCCGACTGATAGATTCCCAGACCCTCATCCCCTATGACACTTGTTAAAGGGCCCCTGTAAAGGAGCCCTATGATTCTGCTGATGATACCCGCTATCGCGAGAATTCCCGCCTGCATTATGAAGTTGTTTGCATTCTCTTTCTTGGACATATCAAAACTCCGCAAGCTTCTTATCACTGATGATGTTATCCTTCAATCATCCAGTCGTACATTTCCTGATACTTCTTGGCAGATACATCCCATGAGAAATCTGCCTTCATCGCGCGTTCCACCAGCTTATTCCAGGCGCGTTTCTTATTGTAGTAAACATCCTCTGCCGCACGAACCGCGTGCAGCATATCATGGGCATTATAGTTTGTAAAGCGGAAGCCTGTTCCGGTTCCCTGCTCTTCATTGAAGGGCTCAACAGTATCCTTCAGACCTCCCGTCTCCCTGACAATGGGAATCGTTCCGTAGCGCATGGACATTAATTGGCTCAATCCGCAGGGCTCGAACAGGGACGGCATCAGGAATGCATCACAGGCCGCATAAACCCTATGGGACAATGCATCAGAATAATAAATATTCGCCGATACCTTATCGCTGTATTTCCAGTCAAAATGTCGGAACATATTCTCGTAGCGTTCTTCACCGGTACCCAATACCACAAACTGAATATCATCCTGACACATTTCATCCATGATATAGGCAATCAAATCAAGGCCCTTTTGTCCGGTTAAACGGGACACCAAACCAATCAGCATTTTTTTGTCATCAATTTTCAAGCCAAGCTCCTCCTGCAGAGCCCGTTTGTTCTTCGTCTTTTCACTGCGGAAATTCTCCACGTTATAGGGCTGAACAATATGCTTGTCCGTCTCCGGATTAAACTCCTTATAATCAATGCCGTTCACGATACCACGCAAATCGCCGCTTCTCGCGCAAAGCAGACCGTCAAGTCCCTCACCGAAGAAGGAAGTCTTAATCTCCTCCGCATAGGTTTCGCTCACGGTTGTGATGGCATCCGCAAACACCAGTCCACCCTTCAACAGATTGGCATCGCCGTAGGTCTCCAGAGTATCCGCCGTAAAATAGCGGTAGGGAAGTCCGATGATATCCTTCACATCATCAATGCCCCATCTTCCCTGAAACTTCAGGTTGTGTATCGTCATAATCGTCTTCATATTCCGATAAAACTCACCCTGACGGAATCTGTCATCCAAATATACAGGAATCAAGCCGGTCTGCCAATCATGGCAATGAATAATATCAGGTTGGAAGCCGACGACCGGCAAAATGGAAAGTGCTGCCTTTGAAAAATAACCAAATCTCTCAATCTCATATTTTGCGTCATCATAGTAAATACCGGGACCACCGAAATATCCTTCATTGTCTATGAAATAGTAATGCACATCATCTACAAACGCCTCCAGGATACCCACATACTCCTGCTTCCAATGATAGTCCATGTAAAAATGGGTAACATACTGAAGCTTATCCTTCCACTCCTGCTTCATCGACGCATATTTCGGAATAATCACTCTGACATCATAGCTTTCCCTGTCGAGGCATTTCGGCAAAGAACCCACAACATCTGCAAGTCCGCCTGTCTTAATAAACGGTACACCCTCCGATGCTACAAAAAGAATCTTCTTCATAGGAACCCTCCACGCATATTGCTACACTTTACAGACATTATACAACATTAAGCGCGGTAAGACAATCGAATTCTGTCTGCAATCAAGGCAATAAATTCTGAGTTCGTAGGCTTACCCTTCCCCGTGTCTATGGTGTATCCGAACAGCGCATCCAGGGTCTCCATTCTGCCTCTGCTCCAAGCCACCTCGATAGCATGACGGATGGCGCGTTCCACCCGGCTTGGTGTAGTCTGGAAGCGTTTGGCAATCGTAGGATACAAAATCTTGGTAATGGAGCTGATCATGGACGGATTGTCCACCGACATCATGATAGCATCCCTCAGGTACTGATATCCCTTAATATGTGCAGGTACACCGATTTCATGTATCATATCCGTCACATCCTGCTCTAAATCCCGTACCACCTCAGGCTGCATCGGGACATCCTCCGACCGGACATTCACAGTCCCCTTCTTTGTGGACGGTACGGTTATCATAATCTGAAATTCCTTGTCCGCATTGATTAAATCATCCAAGATTTTGTATACCTTTTCATTATCCTTCGTAGTTGTAATGTTTAACTGTTCCATTAAACTACCTCCAAAATCTAAAATATCTTAAAATTCGTACCTTCTCATTATAAATTGATATTGTTTGATACTTCAACTGCAAACCATCGCAAAATCCTCTCTCGCTTTACAAATCCTGCCCGGAAAAAACTCCATTATATTCCAATCCCAAAAGTTCAACAAAAAGTTCTATGCAATAGTTCTCTGTTTTTCACAATTGTACACCCGGTCATTTTGGTATATACTGAATGAGAAATCAATGTAGGGAGATAAGTAAAACATGTACAAACACGAAATCAGCGAAATCAAGAAGCTTTTCACACAGAAAAACTGCTCCATCACCCGCATCTGCGGATGCTATGTGGATGGTGAGAAAAATAAAAAAGCCGAACTGAAGCAGGCATTTCTGGCTCTTCCCGAGGAAGAAATGTTTAAGTATTTTGAAATTTTAAGAAAAACACTGTCCGGCACCCCGGGTAAAAACCTTCTGACCTTAGAATTCCCTCTGGCATCGGAAAGCAAGGACGGCACTCAGGAATTTCTGCTGCGTCTGCGTGACAGTAAGTTAAAGGATGAAGCACTCCTTGAGGAATTCTATGACAAGATTATAGAGGCTTATGAGTTCGTGGGAAATTATCTGATTCTGGTCATCCATGACGTGTATGACGTACCAGGGAAGACCACGGACGGACTGGATATGGAGGATGCCTCCGACGAAGTGTACGAGTATATACTGGCATGCATCTGCCCGGTCACTCTCTCCAAGCCGGGGCTGAGCTACAATGCAGAAGAAAACACCTTCCAAAACCGTATCCGCGACTGGGTGGTGGGGCTTCCGGAGACAGGCTTCCTTTTCCCTGCCTTCAACGACAGATGTGCCGATATTCACAGCACCCTGTATTACTCCAAGGAATCTGAAGATTTGAAGGAAAGCTTTGTGGACCTCCTCTTAGGCTGTCCTCTTCCCCTGTCCGCAGGCGGTCAGAAGGAGACCTTTCAGTCCCTGATTGAGGAAACCTTGGGAGAGACCTGCGATATAGAGGTTGTCAAAAATATTCACGATAAATTAAATGAAATGGTGGAGGAACACAAAGAAGAACAGGCACCGCTTACCCTTGACAAGCATGAAGTGAAAACCTTATTCGCCAACAGCGGCGTCTCCAACGAGAAGCTGGAGGAATTCGACCGCCATTATGATGAAACCGCCGGTGAAGACACCTCTCTTTTAGTCAATAATGTACTGAATACCCGTTCCTTTGAGGTGAAAACCCCTGATATTGTTATCAAGGTGAAACCCGAGCGCACCGACCTGATTGAGACACAGTCCATCAACGGAAGAGAATGTCTGGTGATTGCCTTGGACGGAAATGTGGAGGTAAACGGTATTACCGTTCGTACCACCCATACCGAGACGGAAGACTTTGCAGAATAGACTATAGAGAACTGTCATCATAAGAATCCACGAAATGATGTTTCACCCCGTTTTGCTTATACGCGATGATAGTGCTCAGATTGACATTTTCCACACTTTTGAAAATATTGCCCTCCACGAAGGGATTCGTCTCCTTCATTTTCGCAATCATATGCTTGACCTCCATACGTTTGGAGGCACTACTGCCGTCCTCATTACAGCTGCTGCAGGTTTCCGTAAACCGGCAGGCACACTGCAGGAAGTGAAGGTCATTGTAATCTCTCCAGTGGATAATATCCTCCTCACGAATCAGATACATAGGACGGATTAATTCCATACCTTCAAAATTCGTACTGTGAAGCTTGGGCATCATTGTCTGAACCTGACCGCCATAGAGCATTCCCATGAGAATGGTCTCGATGACGTCATCATAATGATGTCCCAATGCTATTTTATTACATCCCAGCTCCTTTGCCCTGCTGTAGAGATAGCCTCTTCGCATCCTGGCGCACAGATAGCAGGGGGATTTCTCTATATCATACACCGCATTAAAAATATCAGACTCAAAGATAGTAATCGGAATGTCCATAAGCTTCGCATTCTCTTCGATACGCCGGCGATTTTCCTCCTTATATCCCGGGTCCATCACCAGATATACCAGTTCAAAGGGAAACTTGTTGTGCTTCTTTAACTCCTGAAACAGTTTAGCCAAAAGCATGGAATCCTTGCCGCCGGAAATGCAAACAGCAATTCTGTCATTCTCCTGCACCAGCTGATACTCATTAATTGCCTTGGCGAATTTGGAAAAAAGCTGCTTGTGAAATTTCTTGCGGATACTCAGCTCTATTTGTTCTGCTTTGGTGAGTTCTCTCTCTTCTTTACTCATCTATCTCGTTTCAATCCTTTTTGCATTTACTACAAATCTGTTGCCCTTGGTAGAACAGGTGGACAGCGTTATCACCTTATCCTGCTCTGTCACTTCCAAACCGGTATCATAATAAGAACGCCTGCGCATCTTATTCACAAATTCCCGATATTCCTCATCCGGTTCAAAGCCAATCATATAGACATCACCCGTCTCTGCAATGTCATAGTACGCGAATATCTGATAACGATAAACATGCTCCTCCGTGTAAACCGTAAAGAACTGATGCTCCTCGTAAAACTCCTCAGTCTTATACTTTTTCAGCTGACCGAACATGGATAAATTCTTCATATTATGCCCGTAGATTATCGTGTGCATATCCTCGAAATCCGATGAGTTAGCCGCCTCCATAAAGATACTGCCCGCGGAATTGACCTCACCGGAGAAGGTGTGATTCAGATAATACTCATTATCCTCTCTCTGCATGATGGGATAGCTCAATTTCATATTATCAAAGGTAATCCAGCCGATGACATCCTCGTTATCCTCTTTTAAGGTACTGATAGCCTGCATGATCTGTAAATCCTCTTCATGCACAGCATTCTCCGACTCGCCCGCATCAGTCCCGACGGTCTGTTCGACTCCGTGCGTGTCAGACTTTTCCTCCTGAGCAAAGACCTTCTGCTGTAAATCATCATACTCCCTGGCGCCCTTGCCGTACTCAAGGAATACACTGCCAAGATATACACCGGAGCTTATCACCAGCGCACATCCTAGCAAAAAAATGGCTGTCTGTGAAAGCTTATTTCTTTGCTTGGATTCCTGTTCCATCGTTTCCTGTTCTTTCGTTTCCCGTTCTTTCGTTTCCTGTTCTTTTGTTTCCCGTTTCTTCGGAGCAAGCATGTCGGCAACAATCCACAGGCAAAATGCCAACGCAAATGCTATAAAAGTAACCGCTTTTCCTGTCGTAGAATTCACAAACCCGGATACTTCTGCCATTCCGGGTATGCAAAGAACCACCTTTCCAATCAGGCGGTCAAAACGGACAGGTTCCGAATCCACAGCATCATTGGCATCCCCCTTCGTTATAAAGCATCCGGACTTCTCATCAATCTCCACAACCCTGTGAGTCATAACATTGTCGGTGCCGGTTCCCAATCCGAAGGTAATGACATCTCCTGTTTCTATCTCTTCTGCTTCACATTTCTGCACAAAAAGAACGCTGCCTACAGAGTAGGCAGGCGTCATACTTCCTGTTAATACTGCATAGACATTGTAGCCGAAGAATTTCGGAACTGTCAACGGTACCATGACCACTATGACTATGAGCATTAACAGGACACCTATGAAATTACATACTTTTGCAATTACAGCCTTCACAATTACACTCCATCATTTTTATTGAGGGTCGAATCTATCAAACGAATCATTTCCAGCGCACTTCTAAAATACTCCTTGCGCTTCCCCTCTACCCATGTAATTGTTCCCTGCCAGGAATGATTCTCCTGACTTTTCACTTCTATTACGAAGCTTTGCGA
>CAZPRB010000066.1:0-12035 GCA_964588645.1 uncultured Acetatifactor sp.
TAGAAACTCCACATTTTGTACTCCACAATATCCATCCCCATCCCGGGGGGCGCTCAATAAAATTACAGTAATCCTGCAATGAAGTTGTAGAGGCCGATTGCAAAGACCACAAATACCACAACCGGAAGGACATAGGTGATATAGCCCCTCATGAATTTCTGGACCTTCAGACCTTTTCCGGAATTGGCCTCCGCCACGAAATTATCCCAGCCCCAAGCCTTTTTGCTGACACAGAACAGGATAAATACAATGGCACCGATGGGCAGAATCAGATTGCTGACTATAAAGTCCTCCAGACTCATGATGTCCATTCCGAGAATGCGGACATTGCCAAGCAGATTGGTTCCCAATGCACAGGGCAGGGAAAGCACAAACAAAAGGATTCCGTTGATAACACAGGATTTCTTTCTGCTCCAACCGAACATATCCATGGTGCAGGCAAGAATTCCTTCAAACACCGTCAGTACGGTGGAAAATGCCGCAAAGGTCATAAATACAAAGAACAGACTTCCCCACAATCTTCCCAGAGGAATATTGTTAAAGATATTGGGCAAGGTAATGAAAATCAGGCTGGGACCGCTGTTTACCTCTACACCGTAGGCAAAGCATGCGGGGAAAATAATCAGACCGGAGGACAATGCCACAAAGGTGTCCAACAGAGCAACATTCACAGCCTCTCCCATCAACGCTCTGTCCTTGCCGATATAGCTTCCGAAAATAGCCATGGCACCCATGCCCAGACTTAAGGTAAAGAAGGATTGGTTCATAGCTCCCACAATAACATTGCCGATGCCCGCATCCTTCATTCTTTCCACGCTGGGCAGCAGGTAGAACTTAAGTCCCTCCTCGCCTCCATCCAGAAAGAAGCTGTTGATGGCAAGCACCATCATGATTACAATCAGTGCAATCATCATCACCTTGGTAATCTTCTCCAAGCCATTCTGCAGACCGAAGGAGCAAATCAGGAAGCCAAGCACCACTATGATTGCCATATAGATAATCATCACTGCCGGATTCTGCTGCATGCCGGCGAAGTAGTTGGCTACGCCCTCCGTGTCCAGACCTGCAAGGTCACCCTTTGCCATGGATACAAAATAATACAGCATCCATCCGGATACCGTTGTGTAGAACATCATCAGGAGGTAATTACCCACAACCGCAACCTTTCCGTGGATATGCCATTTGCTTCCCGACGGCTCAAGCACCTGATACATTGCTGCCGGACTCTTCTGGCTGGCACGTCCCATGGAGAACTCCATCGTCATGACCGGAACACCCATAACAGTCAAAAAGAATAAATAAATCAGTACAAACAGACCTCCGCCATTCTGTCCGACCATATATGGAAACTTCCACACATTTCCGATTCCGATGGCGCAGCCTGCACTCAACAGGATGAAGCCCAGACGGCTTCCCAAACGTTCTCTGCTCATTTTACAATCTCCCTTACCTTTTCACTTAACATTTTCTGCGTTCCTACGGCATGTGACACATACCTCATATATTATACTATCCTTATCGACAAATGCACAAGAGAAATGTTCTCTTTTCTAAAGAAGGAACCTTGCCTTCACCTGGGCCTTGTCCAGTGCCAGCCCGAGGAAAAGGAAGAAAACGGCACTCCCAAGTGACTGTATCAGGTTCTGGGAAAAGGATACCGGAAGCGTGGACCAGCTGTCAAAGAGGACATACTCCGCCAGACAATAGCCCACCGCCGTAATCACATATGCCGGTATTGTTGCAAGCACATTGCGGAGGGTCAGAAGCTTATTCGCCTTACTTGTAAACAAAAGTACAATCAGCATCTTGATTATGATGGTAGCAGGTGCCCACATGGGGGAGGTCAGCAAATCCGCAAGCCCTCCTCCGATGGCTGCCGCCGCCAGCGCATAGGGCGTGGGAAGAAGAGTTGCCGTCAGATAGATTAACGCATCCCCGAAATGCACATATCCACCGTTGACTCCGATGGGAATATGGCATACATACGCTGTAAAAACAGTAATCAATGCCGCCATAACGCCTGCCATTGTAAGATGTTTGATTTTGGCATCCTGCGTTTCCTTTGTCTCCACTCTAACTGTCTTCTTCATATTGCCTACTCCTCCATCTCATCCCTGCAGTTCTGTCATAATTGCGACAAATACTTCTCAAACTGCACTCCGTGATTGGGCGGAATGTCCTCTGCAGAAGCATCTGCAATCGCCATCTGTAAAAATGCCGTTGCCTTTTCAATGGCTTCACGGACGGATAAACCCTTCAACAGCGCCCCACATATAATGGATGCAAATAAATCTCCTGTTCCGGAGAAATGTGTTCCCGTATATAAATTTTCCGCGTAGAAGCTTTCCTTCTCTGTCACAGCCAGATTCCCAATATAGGTTGAATCCTCTTTCTCATGCAAAATTCCCGTTACCATCACCGTCTGAGACTTCTGCGCCTTTGCTATCAGCCTCTCACTGATTGTCTGAATCCGCTTGATATAATCTATGTCCTGCCTGTGAGATATCACTTCCCCGTAATCCTCCCCTGCAAGCAGGCAAAGCTCCGTCAGATTGGGAGTAATAACGTCCGCCCGGTGTGTCAGCTCCCTCATCCCTCGCAGGAACTGTTCATTGAACATATCATATTGCACACCCTCATCGCCCATAACCGGGTCTGCCAGATAAAAGGTGTCCTCCTTTTCGAACACCTCCAGAAAATGAAGAAGCTTTTCTATCTGTCGGGAGCTTGTCAGATATCCGGAATAAATACCGTCAAAGGATATCCCCAGCTTCCTCCACGTCTCTGTGAAACGGTCCATCCTATCTGTAAAATCATCACAGTAATAATCTTCGAACTCTGTCTGGGATGTGAGAACGGCCGTAGGCAGAGGACACGCCTGATGCCCCATAACGGAAATTACCGGAATCGCTGCTGTCAGAGAACACCTTCCGAATCCGGACAAATCATTAATCAGCGCTACACGTTTCATGTATACATCATTTCCTTCCTGTTCCGAACTAAATACTCTCCGCTGCTTTTCTGTTGATTGCTTCCGCCGTGGGCATTTCCTCCAGTGAAGTGATATTCTCTGTCAATACTGCAATAGCGTACAGCTTTGCCTGCTCCTCCTTGGGAACCTTCTGCATCAGATAGGCTTCGGACCATTCCTTCAAAGCTCTGTTGCGACGCTCCTCATCCTCCTGCTTAATAATCTCCTTCACCAGCAGGAGCTGATACATCTTGTCTTTCGCTGACATTTTGGCATGTATGCACTGTGCAAGCAATTCTTCTTCCAGCCTCTTCTGTGCCTCGCCCAGAGGATACATACGGTCAAAATACTCCTTTTGCTGCCGTTTTCTTTCCTCCTTCGGGACATAATTAAACCATCTCTCTATTCCCGGCATAAGCTTTCTCCTTTTCGCAGCCAGTATCTGTATCAGCTGTTCTCTCTATGCATCCTTCCATATCACATCCCGGTCGCCATAGTGCAATAGGATACGGATACCCTCGCAGCCCTCTGTCGTAATCACCGGGCTCTCGCTCTCCGACTGTCTGGCCGCACAGCAAAGCGAAATCTTTCGAGCCCCGAACATCATATTTTCTATGCCGTGACGCTCCAAATGGGAGAGGTACCAGTGTATGGTATTGTTCGGCACATCCAATTGAATCCCCAGTATATATTCAATCAATTCCGTGATGGGAACCAGACCGGTCCACCCTACGAAATCTCCCTTGCTCCTGCCGCCTCTGGCTGCGTATTCCGGCGCGTAGTTTTCCCAGAAGGTTCCCGTCTCCCGATAGACTTGAAGAACGTTCTGATAATGATTTTTTGCAAGCTCTGCGGCAAGTCTGTGTTCTCCATACTGACTGAGACCGCGCATTATCATGTAATTGGTAGGTGCCCAGACACCGCCGCACCAATACCCGCCATCCCGGTCATAGCCCTCGCTGTCTGCCGACAGAGACGGAACCATGTGGGGGCGCTTAAACTCCTTCTCATTCCTCAGATGCTCCAGAAAGCCTTCCAGCCTCTCCTTTGGCACGATACCTGCCAAAAGCGCCCAATAGGCACCCACCGTTTTCGCCCTTGCCAGACTGCCGTCTGCATATCTGTCAAAATAAAAGGCTTCTTCAAAGGACCACATTTTCTCATTTACAAAATGCTTCAAATACTCGTATTCTTCCGTTAATTCTGTCGTATCTTCTTCAAGACCCAGCTCACGAATGATATCCAGAAGTACCCGGCAGGATAGAATCTGCTGCAAATTCGTATCAATCCAACTCATATGTCCATGATAACAGCGATGTGCCTGCAACGCATCCTTATCGCCCTCCACAGGAAGACGCGGCTGATTGTCCATACCGCTTCCCCAGCCGGAATTCCAATAGGTCATATTCTGCCAGGTCCTGTTCCGCCGAAGCCATCTGTGGTAGGCACGCAGCGGATAGAATACTTTGCGAAGCCTTTCCTTGTCTCCGGTTCTCAAATAAAACTCCCATTCACACCAGCCCAAAATATTCGGTCCCGTGCTGATGGGGTCAAATCTCATAAATTTGCCATCCCCGTTATCCTCATGGATTTGTCTGGGGATGAAGCCATCAGGAAGCTGATTCGCATAAAAATTATCCAAGGTCTTCTGGAAGCAGAAGATATCGTTTGCATAGATTCCGAACATCAGCATGAAACAGGAATCCCACATAAAAATATCCCCATTGAATGCTGCGTCAATATAGGGAGATACGAACCCGTTCTCCTCCGTTGGATTATTGATGTTGGCAAATGCCAGACTCCACGCCTTATAATAGGCTTCCACAGCCTCCTCATGCCCTTCCCAAACGGGCTTGGGCAGCCTGTCC
Organism: uncultured Acetatifactor sp.; assembly: GCA_964588645.1. GTDB lineage: Bacteria > Bacillota > Clostridia > Lachnospirales > Lachnospiraceae > Acetatifactor. Next base: position 4,840 of record CAZPRB010000066.1, read on the forward strand.
CGAAGCTCCTCAAAGACTTTCTGTTCCGCATACTCCGGCTCCTTGGACAGGAATTCGTTTCCTTCTACATAGTGGTCCTGCAAATAGACAGATTTGTGTTTTTCCGTGTACATAGCGATTACCTAAACTGCATATTTCTGGTTGAACTTATCCAAAAGAAGCGCCGCCACAATACCTGCACAGAGACAGAATACATTGATTAGGCAGCTTCCGACGGAGGCGGTGAAGCTTCCGAAGGGAATAATCATTACGGTAGCTGCGATGACAACACCCACAATCGCATGGAAGGATACGGAGTAATGCTTGTCAAATAAGCGCTCCACCGCTTTGGCAAACAGAATCACCGTTGCCAACGCACCGATACCTCCGGGAATCAGAATACTGAAATCCATATGACCGATACCTCCTACGAAGGGCTCATATAAGCCTAAAGGCATCAGCAAGGTAGAAAAGCTCATACCGGGAGCGATAACACTCAAAGCAAGGCAGAATCCGCAGAACAGATACCATCCGAAATTAGGGGTAATCTGCACGGAGAATATCTGCAGACTAATCAGCAATGCAAAGGTAGCTGCCATGGCTGTAAACAGGGAAATGAAGGAATCCTTATTTCTTCCCTGCTCTCCCGCCTCTCTGAACAGTGAGGGGAACATGCCTGTAATCAAACCAATGAACACGCACACAGAGGGTGCCGGATATCTCTCAAGCAAAATGGAAAGAATATTGGCAATTCCCAGGAATCCGATAACACCGCCGATACCAATGGGAATCAGCTTCGGCACATGGGTTTTGAAGGTGTGGATGGGGTCTGCCAGAAATTCCATAATCGTCTTATAAATACCGAATACAACACAGAGTACACCGCCTGAAATACCCGGCAATACAGCACCTAATCCAATCAGCGCGCCCTGAAATACTTTAAACAAAAATTGTGTGACTGAAAATTTTTTCTCCTGTTTCATAAGTCTCCTTTCCTCGTGTCATAAAAACACATAGGGTCATTGTACCACAAATTATGCTGTTGCAAAACTTAATTATTCAAGATTTAAGCCGTCCGTCTCCTGCAACAATAACCGGTCAAACTCCTCCACCGGCATGGGTTTGTAGAAAAGAAAGCCCTGTACGTATTTGCATCCGCAGTCCAGCAGGAAGCGCTTCTGCGCCTGTGTCTCCACACCTTCAATCAATATCTTTACCTTTAATGCCTTCAGCAGGTCAATCAGATGACTGTTCACTATCTGTGCCTTGACATATTCAATTCCGCTGATTAATTCCTTGTCCAGCTTAATTTCATCCATATCCCAATCCTTCAGCATATTGAGGGTGGAGTATCCCGAGCCGAAATCATCCATGGAAATAGTGAAACCCTTTGCCTGCAGGAAATCAACATTTTTGCGCATTACGGTCTCGTTGGCCCGGAAGCTTCCCTCTGTGATTTCCAAAGGAACGTACTTGGGGTCAATCTGATATTTTTCGCTGAGTCCTATCAGTCTCTCACAGAAAGCATCGTCATGTACGTGTACACGGGATACGTTAATGGAAATGGGAATTAAGGGTCTTCCGCTTTGCTTTAAGCCGGCAAGGTATGCGAATACCTTTTCCCAGATGTAGGCATCCGTCTCGATGATTAATCCGCTGCGCTCCAGAATGGGAATAAAATCCGCCGGGAACAGCATTCCCTTTTGAGGATGGGAGAGCCGCATCAATGCCTCGCCTCCCACAATGCGCCCTGTTTCCATATCCACCTTGGGCTGGACATATAAACACAGTCCCTGATTTTCCAAGGCGTTCATGAAATCATTTTCGATTTCCTTTTCCCGCATCAGCTGCAGACGCATATCCTCATGATAGAAGAGGTAGCTTGCGTAGAATTTGCCCTTAATAAGGTTGGCTGCGATAGCGGCACAATCCTTCATGTAGGTCGTCTGCATGGCGCCTCCCTTGTTCGTACAAATACCAAAGGCCGGAAGCACCCGATAGGGCAGAGGATAGTCATAAATCTTCTGTTTCATGTACATTACAATGTCAATTAATTCCTGCTCATCCTGATAGATGGTTCCCAGGCAGAAATTATCCGCACGGACATGCGAAATACATGTATGAGGACGGGTCTGCTCAAAATGGCGAAATAAGTCGGCAAAGAATATCAGCATACGATTCCCTTCATTTCGTCCGCTGAACTCATTCACCGCCTTAAAATTGGAAATATCCATCAGAATGACCGCCGCCTTTGCGTTGGGATTTTGACGCATCATCTCATCATTCAGGTAAATAAATGCTTTATAATTGTACAAATCTGTCAACTGCGTACGATTACTTTTCACATGCTGCTCAGCCATCTCTCGGAGCGTCCGCAAATCCATGTCTATGTATTCTTCCTTATACGTGTTCGGTTTTTCAAAAGTACCGTTCTCAAATTCTTTTGAAGTACTCATTGGTCCCTCCTGATACTTAACCCTTATCTTTTATCTTTCTTCAGAAGCCCCTAATCTTCTGTAATCATCCGAGCCTTTTTCTCCCCTGTGCTCGTATGACGTACTGCTGAGATATCCGCATCCTTGATATCATGCAGATATAATGCAGACATCTCCTCCAATTCTGCTGCCGCTCCCTCCTGACATACCGCCACGTTTCTCACGGTGAGACCGTCAACGTGGGCAAAGGAAAGGTAGGCAGGCTTCCTGATATAGGTAAAGTCGCGTCCGTCATCCGGTCTGACCCTGTTGCAGCCCAGTGCCTTGGTTCTGATGGAATAGTCCGCCTTGGTTTCCGCCCGGAAGGTAATATCCGCCACGGTCAAATTCTCAATATGGGACTCCGGCATTCCTTGGAATAATGCACCGCTTCCGCAATTAACATTAATGTTCTGGAAAATAATGTCCCTTACTTTACCAATCGCAGATTCTTCACTTCGCTGCTCCACATCAATATACAGAGGGATAATGGGTTTGACATCCTCCCAGTCACCGCACTGTACCGTCATGTTGGTGAAGGTCACTCTCTCCACAGTAGCCCCATCCTTCACGAAAATACCGCAACCCACCGAAGAATTGCGGATGGTACAGTTATTAAAGTGAATATCCCTAAACGGCGAAAAAGACTCCGTTCCAATCTTAACTGCCGTGGTCGGTGTCTCCAAAATACAGTTTGTCACAACAAGATTTTCCAAGGGTGCATCCTTCTGCGTTGTCTTCGGAACAATACAATCATCACCCGTAATAATATGGCAATTTGCAATAATTACATTTTTGCAGGAATCCGGGTCAATCCCATCTGAATGTAGATGGTGATAATTGTTCAGAATTCTGATTCCCGTAATCTTAACATTCTCACACTTAATCATATGTATTGTCCAGGAGCAGGAGTATCGGAAGGTCACATCCAATATCCGCAGATTACTGCAGTTGAGTACCTTCATCAGACTCACGCGAAAGGGCAGCGGTTCAGGGATTCCCCACCATTTGCCCCAGTCATCCTTGCCGGGACCTAAGATTGTTCCGCTTCCTTCTACAGAGACATCCTCCGCTCCGTCTGCATATAATAAAATACCTTTCCAGAAGCCACCCGGCACATTGTTGTAATCCTTGGGGTTCACACTGGCGCGAAGAACCGCTCCCCCTTGCAGAACAAGCTGAACTCTGCTTTTGAGTGTCAGTCCTCCGCAAAGGAAATCCCCCTTGGGAATGATGACCTCACCGCCACCGGACTCAAAGCATGCATCTATCGCCTTCTGAATCGCCTGCGTATTCAATACTCCCTCTTCCGCACGCGCTCCATAATCCAAAATATTATACGCCATATCATAACCCTCCAATACTTATCCGCTTTTTCCCATTTTACCATATTTAGACTAAACTGCCTACTGTTTTGGAGCCATTATCTTTCTCTTTTTGAAAAGCTTCTCAGCAAAAATCCTCCATCGTTGCCGATGGAGGACTGCACTTTCAAGCTTATACTTGCTATTGTTGATTTTTATCTGTTTTATACTTAACCATAAATTCATGGAAGCCGGGGTGCTCCCGCAGGTATGCACACCGGGAATCCGTCTCTATTGCTCTGAGCAAAACTTCTCTCAACTCATCCGACCGGATATCTTTTGTCTCAGGATCCATTCTGTGGTATAGAACAGAATCCGTCAACGACCAATGCGTATTGAGAGCCTCCAGCATTTGTTCCAATAGGGGAAGCATCCTATCGGCATTTTGCTCCTGCTCAGCAATGGAATATAAGGCTGTATATCTGTTGTATTCCCACATATCGAACACATCCACCATCTCACCGGCTTTTTCTGCAATTCTGCGGGCATACTCTTTATGGCCGGAAGCCAATTCAACGTCTGCCAATTTTGACAGAAGCATATGAACCCTGCCGGTTTCTCCAAGCAACGCCTTTTCCAGTTCCAAAGTGGCCAAATCTGCTTTGTTTTGCTGCATATAGATGGATACCTGTAGCATCAGTTTATCCGGCAACGGGCTGATAAGCTCCTGTTTATCCTGAATGGTATCCAGGATCTCCTGTGCGGCATCTACCTGACCCTGACGGATATATCGGCTGACCCGCATATAATTTGCACTGTTTCTGATGGTATCATCACTGCTTTTCGACAACTGCAGATACCAATCTGAGACCTTTGCTTCCAGACTATCAGCGGACGTGGGGCTGATGCTTGACTGAACCAGCATGGAATCCAGGATAATCGTCACATTGAAAAGAAGCTGTTCGTTATGGGGATAATCGTGAATTTTGGCTTCGGCAGTCTCAAATGCGGCACAAATATCTTCCATGGCTTGCCCGGCAAGTTCGTTGCAGAATAAACCTATTTCCTGCGCAGTCAGATTCTCGTTAAAACCAAATAAGGTATTCAAATCAATCTTCAAAAGTTTGGCTAACGGAGGAAGCAGACCGATGTCCGGGCTTGTAATTCCCTTCTCCCATTTACTGACTGCCGGAGTAGAGACACCGAGGTACTCAGCCACCTGTTCTTGTGTGAGTCCCAGCAGTTTTCTCTGCTCCTGTATGACTACATTCATCGGCATATCGTGTTCTCCTTTAAATAATAAAGATATTCCAAAAAGCTTTTTGTAGTCTTTATTATAGCAAGCCCATATTCATCATACAATCGAGCAGATGTTAATTCCAAAGAAAGAATTTTAACTAATGGTTAAAACTGTTCAAACCGATATTTCCATTTCCGCATGTAACAAATATCTCTAACAGGACACATACTTTCTTCATTTATTGTCACCAGTCTTTATTTTCTTTATCGGATGCCTTATCACAGTCTTGCGTTTGTCCGGTGCAACCTTCCGTGCATCACTCAGATAGCATTGTACACACAAGCCCTCCTCATAGGTGAAGAATTCCACCTTCCTGTCCTTCATACATATTTCGATTTCGTGAAGTCGCAAATTGCGACTTCACGAAATCTATCTCATCTTTTGTTAATTAAAACATAAAATCTTCCGGAAATCTTGTAATATTACGCTTTACCTGTTCATTCAAACGCTTTACTTCATACCCATAAATCTCAGCCAAATGTCAAAATCCAGATATGCAGTAACCATACGATTCATCCGATGTAATTCATGTTCGCTCAGACAATTTTTTGCAATCGTCACATCTCTTTTTTATCTTTCCATCCGGAGCCCTACTACTACCCAGTCATCCTCTTTCAGATGGTATTCCTTGCCGCAATAGATACAATGTCGTTCCCTTGTGGCATCAAAGCTGCCTCCGCAGCCTGCGCACTGTACTTTTTTAATGGAAAAGCCCAAATCGGATTCCTTCTGCAGTTTTCTGCAAACTACCATTCGGAACACTTCATTTTCGCGGCAAATTTTTCCCTTATCGTATAGGACTGTCATATACACATCCAAATCGAGATAGCAATATCCATTCTCTATTTTCACTTTATTCAATCCTATTCCACCACGATACTCTGCCTCCACGATATTTCCGAAATCACAGACTTCCTTTCCTTCGTAGACTGCCAGATTTTCCGTATTCTTTGCAAAAATCATGATTTTTAACAGGCTAAGGATTCTCCCTTGAAAAAGTTCATACGAAAAGCTTTTGTCATGGGAACACATTATTTTCTTCAATTTTCTTTTCGTCCCTGAGGTTCGGACTAACATCCCCGTCTGTCCTGCACCAAAGCCAAAGAGCTGCAGCAACATACAGATACTCATGAGCAGATATCCTGCAATCGGTCCTGCGATTAAGCTTCCCAATACAAGTCCTATTATTGACAGCTCCTGTCCCTTAATAACAGCACTTCCTATCCCCAGCAAAAGTGCGCCAACAACACCTCCCAGTATCCACTTCCGGGTTCTGACCTTCGATTCTTTTTCGTTCATGGATACGTCATATTGAAAGTAATAGCTCGTCACCTTGGGAAACAAATCCGACATTAAAAATCGGGTCTGACAATAGGGACAGCCTTCCAGAAGTACCTTAATCGGACTGACTGCACCACAGTTGGGACAACAATAAGTCTCTTCCGGTCGCTGTTGCTCCATCTTGGTAATGGTCTGATAAAACGTCGTCGGCTTTTCTTGCTCATATACCTTCTTACCCTCCCGATAAAAGCAAGTCTTCATCAAATAACCGGAGAAAGCAAGCATATTCGTATAAATCCGGTCTTTATAAATCAGATGATGGATTTCATCCATATGCTCGCCCCGAAGCTTCATCCCATATTCCATCTTCAGATTTCTCTTCTCCAGACGTTCCTTTTGCAAATCCAGATAATAGTGAATATCCTGATTGCCCGTGGAAGGTACTGCTCCCGTACTGCTCCATGCTTCCAGCTCATCCGTGAATACTCTGTACATTTTCTCTTCCTTGGTGTTGTATGGTTTCGTATTCATGTACCTTTTCCTCCCCGTTTCCTACTATATCCTCGTTAGATTAGCTTTTGTGGTATCTACAGTATACACCGAAATAACGCATTATACAATTATTCCGGAGGGTTGGTGAACTCGTCGTCTCAGCGATTCTTCTCAATATGATAATCAATCAAAAAACTAATTTGATTCACCTCATATTCTTTAGCCGGAAGAATAACTGCATTTTTACCAATTATTTCTTTTACAATGCTTAATTCTAACTCTTGTCATGTTTGCGGTAGTGGTAGAAAAGCTCATAATTTCATGCTATACTCATTTTGTTAATGTTCATAAGACAAGAAGAAAGGA
>CAZPRB010000067.1:0-10811 GCA_964588645.1 uncultured Acetatifactor sp.
CCGGACAGGAAACGATACATTTCATCCTCATCCAGATTCACCATACAGGTATAGCACTCATAATCCTCATCATATACATAATTGACACACATGTCACAATTACTGTTCGCCATAATTTCTTCCCTCCAATCTACAGATGCGCATTTCACTAGCTTTCTTTCACATGCAAATACTGATAGATATCCCGCTTGCCTACGCCTCTGTCCTTGGCAACCTGCTTCATCGCCGATTTGTTATCCAGCCCCTGTTTCTCATAATAAGCCATATGTTCTTCAATGCTCATGCTTTGCCAGGAAGCAATCTCTTCCTCTCGCTTCTCCTCCTGACTCTTGCCTTCTATCACCAGTACATACTCCCCACGGGGCTCTTCTTCCTTGTAATAATCCAAAGCTTTTTCCAAAGTAGTAGGCATGACTGTCTCAAACTTCTTTGTCAATTCCCGGCACAAGGTAATCTTCCGTTCTCCCAGCACACTGTATAACTCTTCCAAAGTGCGCACCAAATGATGGGGTGCCTCATAGAGAATCATGGTTCTGCTCTCTGCCGCCAATTCCTCCAACACCGCTTTCTTCTCTTTCTTATCCGCCGGAAGAAATCCCTCAAAACAGAATCGTCTGGTGCTCAGCCCGGACAAGGTAAGGGCAGTGATACATGCCGCCGGACCGGGCAGAGAGGTCACAGTGACGCCCTTCTCGTGACACATCTGCACCAACACCTCGCCGGGGTCGGAAATCGCAGGTGTTCCGGCATCCGTAATCAGCGCAATATTCTGTCCGTTGAGCAGTTGTCCCACCAGCTGCTTTGCTTTCTCCACCTTATTGTATTCATGATAGCTTGTCATGGGCGTATGGATTTCAAAATGATTCAGCAGCTTGATACTGTTGCGGGTATCCTCCGCCGCAATCACATCCACACTCTGTAGGGTCTCCACTACTCTGGGCGTCATATCTCCCAAATTACCGATGGGTGTCGCACACAAAAATAAAGTTCCTGCCATATCCGTACCTTTCCTATCCTTCTGTCGCGGGATTACAATCATCAATACCCGTAAATATCATAAATCTCCGGCGTATATACACCCGGACTCTGATACACAATCAATGGTTTCTCCACTGTCATCCTTGGCTTTCCCCCACGAATTCCCTCTATCAACACCATATTGGGTTCCTTATCCACATAGGGATATACCAACTGCATACGTTTGGGTTCCAATTTGTATTGTGACATAGTTGTCATAATTTCTGCAAGTCGAAACGGTCTGTGCACCATATAGAAATGTCCGCCGGGTTTCAATAGTTTTGCCGCCTGACTGACCACATCCTCCAGTGTACAGAGAAGCTCATGTCGGGCAATGGCCTTGGGCGCATCCGGATTGGTCAGACCATGGTTACCAATCATATAAGGGGGATTGCAGGTAATACAATCAAAAGAAGCAGACGCAAAAAGATTGCCTGCTTCTTTGATGTCTCCCGTTATAATGTCAATCTTTTCGGTAAGCCCGTTGAGCTCCACACTCCTGCGGGCCATGTCTGCACTTTCCTCCTGAATCTCCAAGCCGGTGAGATGCCTGCACTGATACCTGGCCTCCATCAGAATGGGGATGATACCGGTTCCTGTTCCCATATCCAACAGTGTATCTTCCTTCTTCGCCCCGGCAAATCCGCACAACAGCACTGCATCCATTCCAAAACAGAATTTCTCAGGATTCTGAATAATCTGATAACCGTTTCTCTGCAGTTCGTCTAAACGTTCGTTACTCTTCAGATTTATTGTCATGCTGCTTTCCTCTGTCACGTCTCGGTCTTCTGTCGTATCTTCTGCCGTGTTGACCCTCACGTCTGCCCTCATTGTTTCCCTCAGGCTGACTGTTCTGTTTCTCCCTCGAGCCGATGCTCTGACCGTTCTCCTCAGACCTGCCGTCCCGGTTGTTATTGCGATGATTCGACTTATGATTCCTACGGTTATCCCGTCTGCCGTCCCGACGGTTTTCGCGATTCCCTTCCTGACGGTTCTCACGGTTTTCTTCCCGACGCTCTGCCTGACGGTTCTCGCGGTTACTCTCCCGTCGTCCCTCACGTCTGTTCTCCGGCTTGCATTCTTCGGTCTCCTGAACTCCCTCACTGAGTTCTTCCTGCTCCAGACGTTGAAGCTCTTTCATCTCTTCCTTGGATAAATCCATCTTCTCTTTCTTTCCGTGCTTCTTCTTAAAGGAAAGCTTATCCACCTCATACTCACGGATTTCTCTTTCATCATTACCCAAATCCACTACAACCTTTACAAGCTGCCGTAACACATTCACACTCTGCACTTCGCCCTTGTATCCGTCTTCTGTGGTTACATAATCACCCACGTTAGGAAGTCTGCGGTTCAGTTCCTCGTAGGTCTCTTCCTCATTCTTCAGGCAACACATTAATCTGCCGCAAACACCGGATATCTTGGTGGGGTTCAGGGACAGGTTCTGCTCCTTCGCCATCTTAATAGATACCGGGATGAAATCGGACAAATAGCTGTGACAGCACAAGGGACGTCCGCAGATACCGATACCGCCCATAATCTTGGTCTCATCTCTGACACCAATCTGGCGAAGCTCAATTCTGGTCTTAAATACGCCTGCCAAATCCTTTACCAGCTCACGGAAATCTATTCTTCCGTCTGCAGTAAAATAAAACAGAACTTTATTGTTATCGAAGGTATACTCAGCATCAATCAGCTTCATTTCCAAATTATGCTTGTGAATCTTCTCCAGGCAAATCTTATATGCCTCTTTTTCTTTCTCCTTGTTCGAAGCCTCCTGCTCGCGGTCTCTTTCCGTGGCGATTCTGATTACAGGCTTCAGAGGCTGTACTACCTTGTCATCCTCCACTTCCCTCACACCGGATACCACGGTACCGAATTCTATTCCCCGGGCGGTCTCCACGATGACATGGTCACCCTTCTTTATCTCAAACTGCAATGGGTCAAAGAAATAAATCTTACCCGCTGTACGAAATCTTACACCAATTACTTTCATCATATCTATCTACCTCACCTACGCACTCGGCGTCTTCTAAAATAAAAATAGCAACCGGCTCCCCGCTAACGGGAACTGCCACTTGCTATTCTAACATATCTTATCCAAAAAAACTACTCTTAGAACAGATAATTCCAAGAATTGATTATTCCCAACCTAGCCGTTCTCCTTTATTTCCAGTGTCAATAGCTCCATGGTGAGCTCGAAATTCACGTTGGCATTGAGACGGTTCTTTGCCCTCTGAAGTGCTTCTATGACACTTTCGATTCCCTCATAGCTGCTTCTGCGGGCAATCTTTCGAATGGACTGAATCTCCTCACGGAATATCAAATGGTTCACATCATTGGTAGCCTTGAACAGCAATACATCCCTATACCAGATTGACATAATATCCAGATAATCATTCACGTCCAATTTGTAATCATTGATTTTCCTGATAGCCGCAATAATCTCATGCAGCTCCATGTCCTGAATATATTTTAAAAGGGATAATGCCTCTGATTTAACATTTTCAAAATCTTCACTGGACGCAAGCAATTTCGCCTTGCCGATATTTCCTCTGGCAAAGGCCACACAGACCTCAGCCTTATAATCCGGCACCTGCAGCTGCTCCATGAGATATTTTTTCACCAGACGGTCTGCCACCGGCTTCATATTCAACACTACGCAGCGACTTAAGATAGTAGGGAGCAGAGAGTTTACATTGGTGGTCAGAAGCAGAATAACTGCATACTCCGGTGGCTCCTCCAAGGTCTTTAAAATCGCATTCTGAGCCTGTACGGTCATCTTCTCCGCTTCATTTACTATATATACCTTATACGGGCTACTGTAGGGCTTGATGCCCACATCATTATTAATCTGTGCACGAATATCATCTACGCTGATGGTATTGGGCTTCTCATGGGTCACACGAATAATATCCGGTTGATTGTCGGAAAGCGCTTGCTTGCACGCATGGCATTCCTGACAGGGATTACTCTCTCCCCTTTCACACTGCAGCGCCATGGCAAATATTTTAGCAATAAACTCTTTACCGGAGGATTTCTCTCCGTTAATGATATAAGCATGGGAAATCTTCTTTGCCGTCAGCGCATTCTGTAAATGTTCCTTTATCTGCTCCTGTCCGATAATATCCTGAAAATTTGCCATAACACCCTCCTATGTAAAGATATCCAGCAGTAATCCCCGAATCTCTCCGATTTTGTTCAGAATTGCCAGATTGTCCTTCTCGTCCTTCATCAGCTCCTGCGCAAGCTGGTCCAAATTCTCGTCCACCAGACGGATAATCCCATACACCCTGTGTCGGCCTCTTCTGTCCAAGTAATTCTCCCGGGAAAAAGCATGGGAATGAGTCACTACCTCATTCAAAAATTCCTTAATCAAGCCACGGTAATGCCGCATGTCCTTCACATCTCGGCGTTTATACAGCTTCTCACCCTCTACGGTGATGGCTTCCATCAGGGAGGAAAGCTTGGTCTGCAGTTCTCCTTCTCCAATATGGCTGGCAAGCATGAATTTAAAGCTTCCGTCCGTAGGTGCGGTCTGCTTCGCCTGCTCAACCGGCGCAGTCTGCGACACCTGATTCACTTTAATATCCATCTGCTCACCTGCCTTTCCCTGAATACTATATCGGTATGGCCTACGCTAATGATAAGCTGTCCGCAATGTATTTTCGGATTTCTGTGAGACATCTTTGCAAATCATCATTGCAGAAGGTGCGGGTAATTCCCGCTGCCCGGATTTTCTCCTCTGCGAAATCCTCGCTGTCCGCCAGAAATCTGCGACACATTTCTTCATACCTTTGATTTTCGGGCTTTCTCTCTCGCTCCAAAGCTCTCTGCAATCTGATGCCGTCATCTAATTCTATCATAACCGGCAGCATTTTGTCCTCACCAAAATAGTCCTTCAATCTGCAATAGGACTCTATGGTTCCAATCATAAGATAATTCTTGTCATCTGATGCAAACTGTCCGTCATCCACCGTGAAATATCTCCATAATCCGTGAAAGGTATGGTATTCCCTGTCCTCAATAATTCTTCCGGCAGCCTTCAGCTTCCGAAAGTCCTCCTCATCTGTGAAAAAGTATTCCAAACCATCCTTTTCACCTTCCCTGATCGGACGGGTGGTATAGGGTACAATTGTCTCAAAGGAAATCGTACTGTCATTTAACAGCTTCTTGAAAATAGTATCCTTTCCCGAGGAGCTTTTTCCCATAAGATATACAATCTTTCCCATTGCTCTATTCAACCTCAACTACACGAATCATATTTGTCTTTCCGGCAATACCGAGAGGCAGACCCGCCGTAATGACCGCGGTATCTCCCGCCTTCACATATCCGGCTTTTTTTGCTTCCTCCACTGCATCCGAAAACAGTTCCTCCACATCATCCTCTTTTTTTAGCAAAATTGGATTCACACCCCACTGAAGATTTAGCTGCGCGCACACTCTCTCGCTCATGGCACAACCGATTACACTGCAACCCGGTTTGAATCTGGAAATGGCTGCTGCAGTGAAGCCTGACAAGGTTACCGTGATGATTGCTGCCGCATTTAAATCCATCGCCACACTACAGCTTGCATATGCTATAGAGGTCGTTATATCCTCTTTCACGGATTCACCATATTGCGCCATTCTGTGACGATAATCAATATCCTCCTCTGCGCTTTCCGCAATTCTGGCCATGGTCTTAACAGCTTCCACGGGATACAAACCCGCTGCACTCTCACCGGAAAGCATGATTGCTGTAGTTCCGTCATAAATCGCATTTGCGATATCCGTTGCCTCCGCTCTGGTAGGTCTGGGGTTCTTAATCATGGACTCCAGCATTTGGGTTGCGGTGATAACATGTTTGCCCCTGGCATTGGCCTCCTTAATCATTTTCTTCTGCATAACAGGCACTTCCTCCAAGGGTATTTCCACACCCATGTCACCGCGTGCTACCATGATTCCGTCTGAAACGTCCAATATCTCCTTCAGATTCTGAATTCCCTGCATATTTTCAATCTTGGCAATGATTTTCATGTCACTGCCCTTTTCCTGCAGTATCTTACGAATCTCCAGAATGTCCTCCTTACATCTGGTGAAGGAGGCAGCCAGATACTCAAAGCCCATCTCTACACCAAACAGAATATCCTCCCGGTCCGTATCGCTGATATAGGGCATGGATAAGGATACTCCCGGCACATTCACGCCCTTATGATTGGAAACAAATCCGCCGTTGATTACACGGCATATGATATCCTCTCCCTGAATACTCTCAACCTGCATCTCAATCAAACCATCATCAATCAGAAGGTGGGTTCCCACAAAGACATCATTTTTCAAATCCTTATAGGAAATCGTCGCCTTTTCAGCAGTTCCCTGTATTTCCTCCGTCGTCAATGTGAAGGTCTGACCGGCCACCAGCTCCGCTTTTCCGCCCACAAAATCCCGCAGACGAATTTCAGGGCCCTTCGTATCCAGAAGCGTTGCCACAGGAAGTCCCAGTTCTTTTCTGACACGAACCACCCTTTCATACTTTGCCTTCTGCTCCTCATGGGTACCGTGGGAGAAGTTAAAACGAGCCACATTCATTCCTGCCAGCATTAATTCCTTTAATCGCTCTTCACTCTCACTTGCCGGTCCGATCGTACAAATAATTTTCGTTTTTCTCATAGCTTTCTCATTCACTTTCTTAATACTTTGATTTGACGGTCTCCGTCAACCTCCTCCACTCCTTGCACATTGAGTCCAAGATCCAGATAAGAGGCAATCTGACGGCATACTTCTTCCGTTATGAATTCCCCGGGCACCAACAAAGGAATCCCTGGTGGATACAGATTGATGAAATCACCTACAACTCTGCCGACTGCCTCCTCAAGCTTCACCTTCTTCCAGGGCATGTCCCATGCCGCGGAAAGAGAAAGGGAACGAACGGGACAATCAGTCAACAAGGAAGAAATTTCCTGCGAAGTCATGTCAGATTCTATCATTCCGCTTGCCATGCGTTTATCAATGTCCAGCAGGCCGGCGGTCATCCGCTCGTAAGCCTCATCATCATCTCCCACCGTAAACATAGCAAGACAATAGCTGCCCTCCGCCATTTCTGACTGCAGATGGTATTCCTGTAATAGGATATCATATAACCGCTGTCCGGACAAACCAAACTTTTTCCCGGAAATGATAAGCTTTCCGATATCCTGTCTTCCTTTCTCCGGCGCAAGAAATTCCAGACATCGGCACTGCGAAAGCTTCCTAACCATTTCTTCATACCTTCTGAAGAATCTCGCAAACAGCTCTCTTCCCTGCCCCTCCATCAGCGTAAGAGCATTGTCAATACTTGCCATCAATACGTAGGATGGGCTGCTTGTCTGATATATATGCAGAAAACGTCGCAATTGATCCCTGTCAACACGGTTACCGTTTACGTGCAAAAGGGCAGTCTGTGTCATCGCCGGCAGGGTTTTGTGAACACTGTGAATCACCAAATCCGCTCCCGCCTGACAGCTGTTCCTACTGACCTCCTCACACATTCCGAGGTGGGCACCGTGAGCCTCATCCACAATAAGAGGGATATTTCTCCTATGTACAATTTCAGCAATGTGCTCTATCTCGGCAATTCTTCCTTCGTAAGTAGGCGACACAACCAACACCGCATTGATATCCGGCTCTCTCTTCAAAGCCGCCTCTATCTGCTGCGGTGTTATGACATCATTTATATCATACTCCTCCATACGTTCAGGATACAGATAAGAAACTGTTAAATTTCTGAGATAAACGGCGTGATACACCGATTTATGACAATTCCGCGCCATCAGAAGATGACCTCCCACGGGAAGAGCAGCACTAACGGCACTTAAAATTCCTCCCGTGCTTCCGTTTACCAGATAAAAGCTTTCCTCCGCGCCATAAAGGAATGCTGCCCTCTCCTGCAATCTTCGCAGAATGCCCTCCGGCTGATGTAGATTATCAAAGCCCTCTATCTCTGTAATGTCCATCTCCATCACATGCCCGGGCATAGCTCCCCACAGTCTTCGCTTATGTCCCGGCATATGATAGGGATAGAAATCTGAGGCAGCATAATCTATCAGTGCACTATATAGGTGTTCCTCTTTGTTATTCTTTTCCTCATGCTGTTTCATTTTGCATGCTTCTCCTATGGAAATCATTCATAATAGTAGCAAATCACCGGAAAGCCCTCCGATACATATCCATAAATTGCCTGTGCCTTGTCAAGGGGCAGATTAATACAGCCATGGGAACCGTTCGTCAGATAAATCTCTCCTCCAAACTCTGTTCGCCATGTGGCGTCGTGCATACCGAAATTTCCGTAGAAGGGCATCCAATAAGAGACAGGTGTCTCATAATTCTGTCCGCGAAGAACGGCATTGGTAGTCTTATAGCTGATACCAAATACGCCCGCGGGGGTCAGACAGCCCGACATGTAGGGCGCTCCGGACACAAAATCCGTCTCCAACACCAGCGTACCGCTCTCATATAAATATAAATGTTGATTGCTCAAATCCGCTTCAACATAGGAGTTACCGATGTCATTGATACCCTTCCATCTTCCCTTGCTGGTATACAATGGTTCCCGTTCTTCCCGGCTGCCCGCATAAATCAAAGCCAAAAGCGCCTTTGTCTCACCTTCCACATCTGTCTTCCAGCCGTAATAGCCGCTGGGCAGATTCAGCTCCACTCCCAATGTAGTCATAAATCTACGGTATTTCCCGTAGGTGTCATACTCCTTTGCCTGCTCAGACACAAATGCAGCCACTGCCTCTTCATCCAGCTTCGGTTTGCCCTTCTCAAAGGATATCCATTGGCGGATGACTTCTCTGTCAACGATTACCTCTCTGTCATTCCAATCATAAGTAACCTTGGTGTCAAGCCATTTGTTGGCCCGAGCAGCTCTTGTATTCAAAGTCCTGTCCTCCGCTGTGACAGACGGCTTTGTATAACAGTCTGCTGCTTCCAAATCAAGAGTGTTCTCTGTCTGCATGATGATGGTGCTACTGATCATTTCCAATGCCTTGTTGATATCCAGCTCTGTACCCGGTGTCTCAGGTATAATTTCGAAGCCGCCTGTCGCCTCCGAATACTCGCTGATATATGCATCCTTAGGCTTCGTCCTATTGCGGAAAGCATCCCATTTTTTAACAAATGTCTCCAATTGGTCTTCCTCAAACGAAACGCCCAGCATCAAACTATGTGCAAAACGCTTATTCAGATATTTCTGAGGCCAGAGCCACTCATTCTGTGTATCCAGTAAAAACTCCACTCCCTCAAGAGCTCCTACATATTGCAAATCGATATCCGAGGCATGAATCTCACCTAGGGTACCGTTTTCTCCCTCTTCATTCAAGCGCCCCGTTACAACCATATGATACTCCTGCAGCCCATCCTCCAACAAAACAGCCGCCTGTTCTGAGCGGAGCTCACCACAGTCTATGTCATTAATGATTGTGTTGGGGAAGAAATGTGTCCGATAATATACAGCCTTCTGCCAATAATAAATGCCTGCAGCAAGAAGCAGAAGCATAATGACACAGCCCAAAATGAGGAACCATAAAAACTTTTTCTTCTTTCTCTCTTCGGTATTCTTTATCTCTTTCGTATCCATAAATTCTCCATCTGTATTTTTCACTCAAGAAATGTCCGCGAATATTATATCATTATATTCTATAAAAAAATAGCACAAAAAGTGCTATTTTTCATTTATACCATGAGCATATATAATATTGTCCCGACTCCAATGCTCAACAGTGTATTTTTCTTCCACAAATGAAATATCATAACTGCCATAATTGCCAGAAATTCGGGAACTCCCCGGCTTCCCTCAAAAATGCTGACATCCTTCAGACAGTACACCACCAAAATGGTCATAATGGCAGAAGGCAATACCCTGCCTAAATACTGAATCATAGGAGAAACCTCCTTTTTCCCGCCGAATATCCAAAAGGGAAGAGCCCTTGTCAACAATGTACACACTGCTACACACAAAATAATCGCTACTGTATGTCCCATTTTTTTCTAACTCCTATCAAAATAATTGCTGTGAACGACAATGCAGGCAATAAAAACTGCTCTGCACCGAAAACCAATAAGCATATCATTCCGACGATGCCACCAAGCAAAGCAGGTTTATGCTCCTTACTGTCCATCCATTGGTTCAGCACAATTACAACAAAAAGTGCTGTCATGGAAAAATCAATCCCCGTAGTGTCAAAGGCAATGAGTTCTCCCAATACTCCACCCAGCACAGAACCGGCAATCCAATAGCAATGGTCAAACAGAGCAATCCAAAACATAACCCGATTCTCCCTCATGCCATCGGAAACCTTCAGTGCACATAAAACAGAATAGGTCTCATCCGTCAACGAAAAAACCATATAGGGATAAGCTTTTCCCATTTTTTTGAACTTTTCAATAAAGGAAATTCCGTAAAACAAATGTCTGCCGTTTATAAAAAAAGTCATCACAGCCGAATAGAGCAGACTTGCACCTCCGGTTAACAAGGTAACCAGAACAAACTCCATACTGCCTGCATAAATCGTCAAGCTTGCGAAAAAAGCCCACCAGTAGCTATAGCCCCCATCATGCAGCATCAAACCGAACGCAATACCGAGAAATATATACCCTAGCATAACAGGTATCGATTGCATGAATGCATATTTAATTTCACGTACACTATTTTGACTCATATCTTCTGTTTCCTCGTTTTACATAAAAAAAAAGCATTCGAAATGCTTTTTTGAGTCCCTTAACTTTTAATGAGACATCGGGGATTCTGAACCCACGGGGTTCGAATCTGACTTCCT
>CAZPRB010000068.1:0-10048 GCA_964588645.1 uncultured Acetatifactor sp.
AGACGATACAGTGCTCCCGCAATGGGAACACCGATTAACATGCCCATGATTCCCATGAGGCTGCCGCCAATCGTAACCGTTGCAAGCACCCAAATGGCAGGCAGCCCCACGGAATTTCCCACTACCTTCGGATAGATTAAATTGCCTTCTATCTGCTGGATTACCACGATAAATATCAGGAAAATAAGCGCCTCCACCGGTGAGACCGTAAATATCATAATCGCCCCGACACCGGCTCCGATATACGCTCCGGCTACCGGAATCAATGCGGTGAACCCGATTAAGGTACCAATCATGGGGGCATAGGGCAAGCCCAAAATCAACATACCTGCAATACAAAGCACACCCAGGATAATCGCCTCCGTGCACTGACCTACGATATAACGGTGAAAGCTGTCATCCAGCACCTTCAAAAGATACGAAAGCTTCTCCACCCACTTGCCGGGCAGATAGCTGCCCATCAGGCGTCTGCCCTGGTTCTGAAGCTGTTCCTTCCCCAGCAACAGATAAATCGCAAAGATGAAACCCAAAAATCCTGTCACTACCGTGGAGAACACGGCAGATACCGCAACTACAATGGTGCTGACCGTGCTTCCCAGACCGGAGGTAACGAACTGCACCAAACCGGAGACGGACTCCTTCCAATTGATATCGGAGAGCTCGGACAAAATCGTTGCCGGCAGCACATCCACCACGAATTCACTGGCAAGAAATTCCTCTATTGCCGGCGGAATCTCCGAAAGCAGGAAGCTCACGCAGGAGAACAGCTCCGGAATGACAAGCCGGACAATCAGGGTGACAATTCCTACGAGGGTTACCAGGGCAAGCACCATGCAGACAGCGCGTCTGCTCTTTAGCACCACCTTCTTATTGACATGTGCCGTAAAATAATGTCTTTCATAGAAGCTCATCAGGATATTCAGAATATAGGCAATAATCAGTCCGATAAATATCGGTGCCGCAGCGCTGACAATTCCTCCCAGCAAAGCAAGCACCACATCGCAGTAATGAATGCAAAGAAACAGTATCAATGCACTTATCCCAATCCGAAAACAACTCTTCCATTCTATATTCATACCATTCTCCCTTAGCACGGCCGGATGTGTCCGCCGTTTTATTGATATATCTTATAACGAAAGCCGGGGTTACTCCCCGGCTAAATGTCCGATAAATTCCTGTACTCTTTCGTTATCTGTTTCAAAAAGCTCCTCAGGCGTTCCCTGTGCCTTGATAATGCCTTCCTCCATGAAGATGATGCGGTCGGAAACCTCCTTTGCAAACTGCATCTCATGAGTGACGATAATCATGGTCATGTGCTCTTTCGCCAATTGCTTGATAACCTTCAGCACCTCCACCGTAAGCTCCGGGTCCAATGCCGATGTGGGTTCATCAAAAAATAGTATCTGAGGCTGCTTTGCCAGTGCTCTCGCAATGGACACTCTCTGCTGCTGCCCGCCGGACAATTGATAGGGATAGGCATCCCTTTTGTCCGCAAGACCAAGCTGTGCAAGCAGCTTCTCTGCGCGCTCAACAGCCTCCTTTTTCGGAAGCTTATCCACGCTGATTAATGCATCCGTGATATTCTTTAATACACTGTAGTGGGGAAAGAGATTGAAGCTTTGGAATACCAGCCCGAAATAGCTGTGAATTCTCTTCAAATCTCCCTTGGAGGCATATACACATTTGCCGTCCTGCTCCCAGGCAGCCTTCTCTCCCATATAAATCAGTTCGCCGCCGTCCATGGTCTCCAGCATTGTAGCACAGCGAAGCAATGTGGATTTACCGGAGCCGGAGGGACCGATAATGGAGATGACCTCTCCCTTCTCCACGGACAGAGAGATATCCTTCAATACTCCCAAACCGTCGAATTCTTTTTTTACGTGATTCATTTCCAGTAATTTCATATATTACTTTCCTCATTCTACCATGATTATTGTCCGGCGAACTCTAACGGTAATAAGAGAATGCCTTTTCCACCTTCTCCATGACTACTGCCACAATCAGATTAAATATGTAGTAGAACACACCGGCTGTCATCAGCGGCATAATAGTGGTCTGCGCCGCCGCAATCTGCTTGGCAATGGTGAACATCTCCGGCTGTGCAATGGCAAATGCAAGGGAGGTATCCTTGACCAGTGTGATAATTTCATTGGTTACGGAAGGCAAAATTCTTTTAACCACCTGAGGCAGAATAATCTTAAAAAAGGTCTGGGCTTTTCCATAGCCCAACAGCTTCGCAGCCTCATACTGCCCCACCGGCATGGAATCGATACCGGAACGGTAAATCTCCGCAAAATAAGCTGCATAATTCACCGCGAACGCTATGATAACGGCTGCAAAACGATAGCCCGGACTGATTTTAATCTTGAATACATAAAAGGGTCCAAAATATACCACCAGCATCTGAAGCATCAGAGGAGTTCCTCTCATGACGGATATGTAAAGCTTTGTAATGGAGCGAAGAATTCCGTTTTTGGATATTCTGCCGAAGGCAACTATCAGTCCCAACGGCAGGGAAAAAAGTAAGGTCAACAGGAATATCTCCACCGACACGAGCATTCCTTCCCCCAATTGTAACAGCATCATTTGTATATTCATATCTCTACCCACACACAATCATTACTATAGCAAAACAAATCATTTGCCCAGACAAACACTGTCTTCCAAGCCCCATTTCTGAGCGATTTTTGTGACAGTTCCGTCCTTAGCCATCTCCTGCAGGCTCTTCTCAACCTTGTCGCGAAGCTCCTCGTTGCCAAGCAGGAAGCCAACGCCGTACTGCTCCGTAGCCAACAGCTCCTCCAGCATGATATAACCGGTTCCTCTGGACTCAATCTGGTAAGCAGCTACACCGATGTCCATGGCAACTGCATCGATTGCACCTGCCTCCAAATCCATAAATGCCGTATTGTAATCAGCATACTCGGTAAGGCTTGCAAAGCTGTCTCTGAGGGCAATGTTCTCCGGTGATTCTTCATTATTCAATGCGCTCAACGCAGAAGAATCTCTCTGCACACCCACAGCCTTACCTGCCAAATCCGCAAAAGTGCTGATGCCGGCATCAGCAGCTACAACAAACACCTGACTGTTGTCAACATAGGGGGATGACCAGGTATAGGCATCCTCACGACCGTTCATGGTGAAGCCGCTCCAAATGCAGTCAATCGTGCCGCTGGAAAGCTCCATATCCTTGGAATCCCAGTCGATGGGTTGTTTTACCAGTTCCCATTTATTTCTGTCAGCCACTTCTGCTGCCAAATCCAAATCAAAGCCTACGTAATCTCCGTTCTCATCCATATAACCATAGGGCGGGAATGCTGCATCAAATCCCACCGTAAAAGTATTTGCTTCTTTACCGCATGCGGCCAATAATGCAGCCATCATGGAAACAACCAATAAGACGCTAATTCTCTTCTTCATAACATGTTCTCCTCTTTCAAATTGTATTATTCTTGTACAAACGTACACTTTGTCATATTATCATGGTAAAGCATTTATGTCAAATAAAAAGCAATATTCGGGGTTATAATAGTAGCATAATAGTAGCGTTAGGGAACGGAAACCATACGCAGGGAGGATATCAGAAATGAACAGACAGCAATTATTGCATGAGACCGATCAGTTGAAGGAGGAAATCATTGCACACAGGAGATATCTGCATCAGAATCCCGAGACAGGACTTACTCTTCCGGTCACAAAACAATATGTAAAGGACAGACTCACGGAAATGGGCTATCATCCGACAGAATGCGGCAAATCCGGCCTGGTCGCCTTGGTCGGCGGCAAACATCCCGGCAAGGTATTCCTGCTCCGCGCCGACATGGATGCCTTACCCATTCAGGAGAATACAGACCTGTCATATGCTTCCGCCAACGGCAATATGCACGCCTGCGGACATGACATGCATACCGCTATGCTTCTGGGTGCAGCCAGAATCTTAAAAAATCATGAGGACGAGCTTTCCGGAACCGTAAAGCTTATGTTTGAGCCGGGGGAAGAGGTGATGCAAGGCGCGGAAAATATGCTGGAGAACGGCATTCTGGAGAATCCGAGGGTAGACGTCGGAATGATGCTTCATGTCATGAGCGGAGTTCCCATTCCCACCGGAACTGTCATTGTGGCGCCGAAGGGAGTCAGCGCACCCGCCTGCGACAACTTTACCATTGCAATTACGGGAAAGGGCGGTCACGGCTCCATGCCCGAGCAGACCATCGACCCCATCAATGCCGCATGTCACATCCATCTGGCATTACAGGCACTCCCTGCCCGTGAGATTTCCATGCAGGATCAGGCAGTCCTTACCATCGGCGCCTTCAATGCCGGAAATGCCGGAAATGTAATTCCCGATACTGCTACCATGAGCGGTACCATCCGCACAATGAACGAGAATACACGCACTTACATCAAGGAACGAATACACCAAATTGTCACCCATACCGCCCAAATGTTCCGCACCCATGCAGAAATCACCTACACCGGCGGTTGTCCCACACTGACCAATGACGAGGGCATGATAAACCATATCTATCCGTACCTGACTGAGCTGCTGGGTTCCGCCAGAGCACTTTCTGCAGACCAAATGGCAGGTAGTGCAAAATCCTCAGGCTCTGAAGATTTTTCCTATATCAGCCACGAAATTCCCACGGCTATGCTTGCTCTTGCAGCCGGAAGGCCGGAGGACGGGCATTGCTACGGTCTGCATCATCCCCGGGTAACCTTTGACGAATCCGTCCTGACAACAGGAGCAGCTATATATGCCTATACCGCAATGCGTTGGCTGGAGGAAAACGGACATTAATCCGACAGAATACGCATAAATAGGAGGTTTCTGCGGTTCCTTCGTTTCATTACAAACAAGTTACAAACAATCCGATTGCCCTATATGCTCTACAAATTTATCACACATTTCTTCCAATGCTTTGAAATCTAATGCCGACATAACATATTTTGCCGAGGTATCATTCTCCATTTTCTGTTTATAAATCAACTGTGCATTTGCACGGATTTTGTCTTGATTCTTACGAATAAAAATCATTTCATTTTGCACCAAATCTTTGTATGCTTCATCCGATTCATCATCAAGTGCATATAACTCTAATTCCGAAACCGGAACAGGTATCATATGGCTTAGACGCAGTGTTGCTTTCAATTCTTTTTCACCCTTTGTATTCTTAACAACCACTCGCATAATCGGCACAATGCTTTTCTTAATTACCATGTTGTCTCCGGCAATCTGATAATCCGTTTGTTTGGGAGATGACATAGGAATATAATAATGGTACTCGCCAACCTGCAAGACCACGCCCAAATATTTTCTTGTATGTATTCTTGTATCCATTTTATTAGAGTACACATTAGAAAACTTCTCCCGCAAATATGAAATGTACCTATCGGATACGCTATATAGTTTTAATTTTTCCGTAATTCCCTTTCTTTTGCAATTTTAAAGAAAAAGCAAGGGAGCTTTGCAGCTCCCTTAGAGTTTAAAATCTTCCACTATATGGCAGGAACTCTCCCGAAGATAGTTTCCTATCTAAGTATAGTATATGGCACTGAATACAAAAAAACAATTATATTTTGAAAAATTTACCCATCTCTAAAATCAATTATACGCTTACTTTAAATGCACAAATTTACATTTTCTGTACACAAACCATCTTTCTCTTGCCCCTGTGTGACATTTTTAGACCGAAGTCGATGTAGTTACCCATATCATTGTATTTTCTCCATATATGTCCTGCATCATATTGAGGCACTATTTGTTATAATAATCAACATTGTTTAATTTCATATGGATAATATTGATTTTCGCGCAATGATGTATCGTCTATACCAAATATTTGGGCCAATGCAGCTATTTCAAAACACCAATAACCACAATATGTATTACTTTTCGATTCATGTGAATTATACCAGTATGCATCGCTGTGTTTAGCATACCATAATTCCAATTCTTCTTTTAAGATTTTTACTTTATCTTCACTTTTTAACAACACATTAAAATAGTCTATTCTTGAAGTTGTTCTCTGTGAAGTTCTATTTTTCAAATAATCCATCAAGAAAGTAATTATACCATCATTGCATTCATATTTTGATAATATCTCGTCCAAGTAGCCAATAAATTCATTCTTTCTATTCTGTAACAAAACCCCAATTGAAAGAATATCTATAATATCATACATGCTATCATTTGAAGTGCACACCTCTTTATAATACTCTAAAAATTTCATATAATCCGGAAACATTTTCTGAAAAGACTTATCTTTTGAATAGGTCAGTTTAACACAATTCAAATATAGATTTGCTAAGTGAATCTTTCCCATTCTAATCCCTTTAATATTTGATGGTTCTAAATCATTTAAAGCACTTTCAAACTTATCAATTCTTTTTCTTTCTGAGTCCATCTTATTCTGAAAATAGTCCTTTGTCTTTATTTTTTTTCCACCTTCTACCTCCATATTATTTTACGACATTTGCATATTCATCTAAAATCTTTGATGTTACATTTCCATCAGTCGAAATATTAACTAATTGCTTTTGTACATTATCAGGATTAAGCATCATCTCAAGAATAATATCATCTGCCATTTCTTCACCAACAGCATCTACTAATCTTTTATCTATTATTACTAGCAATCGGTACATCAAATACCGCAATATATACTTGTTCATCATTTTCAAGTTTCAGGTTCATATCAATATTCGTATACTGTAATAGACGTTGTCGGAATTCTAAATATTGTTTTGACACTTTTATATTATCCATTAAGAAGCTCCTTTATATCCTTAATTCTTTTGACACCGTTCCCTTTCTTTCTATATATCTTATTATCTACGCTAAAATAAAAATTGAAATCATTTTTCTCCAATATTTTTTTTAATAATAAGATTGATTTAGTAATATTATCTTCATCTAAACTACCATTATGGTGCTCAATACGATTTAATACATTTGATGCCCCTTCTTCATCATAAATTATTATATCAAATGTTCTAAATTCGTTTTCTATTACTATTTTATAGTTACAAGGTACATATTTATATGTAAGTTTGAAAAATCCTCTATTACTAAAATTACATTCTGCTGAAATGCTAATCATATTATCAGCAAATATTGACTTTATTTTTTTCTCAAAAATACCTATATACCTTTCATAATACTTTTTATCTAATGGCATGCCAAATATCCCCCTCCTTTACAAAAGTATAACCATTTCCAACAAGATAATTAAGTTCCTTTGAATAGAAATCACTACGCATAATATATTCCGCAGGATTATGAGATAAATATATTTCTCTTCCTGAACTTGTTTGAATATCCAAAAATCTTTCATTTATTTTCCATATTTCATCCTCCGAATATATATCCACAAGTTCATCCCAATTATCAAGTTGAAAAAATTGTGCATCCATATCTTTTGCTACATTTGTATAAGCACTAGGACCGCCATCACCGTACTTTCCTAAAACAACTGCATCAGCGTTGTTTGGACCATGTATCGCATCAAAAGCCATTTCTTCTGCTTCTGAAAGACTAAGTATTTTACTTCCTGTACCACTCTTGACATAAAGTCTTTACTATTATAATAATCCAAGCCGATGACCCTCCCCCGAAAAATGAATACACTTCCCAAATCCGACTGTTTCATCTGCTCAAAATAATATCACATATTTGCCATTATTTCTACTTCTTCTCGCCAGTATTTTCCACTACTGGCATACGGTACTCAGTACCGCTTTTTAACATACCGTAAATAATACTGATTAACCGTCTGGATATACAAATTAGTGCCTGTTGTCATAAAAAGAACGCATTGTCTCCACAGCACCAAGTGCTATGAAAACAATGCGTTCTAAATCTTTGAAGAAACAATTTTAAGTTTTAATTTTGTATATCCTTAATGTGGAGACATCATTAAAATGATTGACACTCATTACAATAATAATTGTCTGCATCTGTTACTAACTGCCAAAAAGTATCATCGGCACAGAGTTCGTCATAATCTGAAATACCTCTAATGAGTCCCATCACAGCACCATTTGAATTTCTTATTGTTCTATTTTGAATAGCAATAATTAATTTATTTACATATTCCTTATATTGTTTCAAATATTCTGTTGTAACATTACTTTCTAAGCACATAGTATCAATATATGCATTTATAGCTGTCAACTTTCCTTCTAATATATCATATTTATTCATATTCCCTTCTTTCTACGGCAACGGTCTTGTATCCAAAACCCAGCCATCGTCAAATTGCTCAAATAGTATCTGTAATCCCCCACCATGTCTTGATTCTATTGCTCCAATTTGTTCCTTTGCAGTTCCAATTGCATATTTAATCTTTGTTCCTGCTGGTATTTTTGCAATAGATACATTATCTCTTGCTCCCCAGTTGCTCAATAACGCCATTTGATTCATGTAGTCATCTACTGTACTAATTCCATTTGCCTCATCAAAAGTAGTCCAATATTTCAAACTTCTTCCACTACCTACTTCAGCATTAGAGTGAAATTGAACTAAATACAAATCTTCATCGATAACGTTTTTTATCTCATATCCAGCATTAAAGTTGGCTAATTCACCATCAAACTGTTTAGAGTAATCCCATACTTTACCTGTTGTTTTACCACTCTTATTTTCGCATCCTTCCGTTTGAGCATTTTGTAATGCTTGCCTCTGGCTGTTACTAATAGAGGTATTAGTTCGGGAATTGTACCAACGATTCACTCCGGCATTTACAGCAGTATTAACACCGTAACCGAGAGCACCTAAAAACGTTCCTTGTGCAAACTCCCTCTCCACATCATCAGGTGTAGTCTCTATTCCATTAAGTGCCCGTTGTGTTACACCATAGGCAACGTCTGTTAGGCTATTTAAGAACCCTCCTGTAGCTCCGGCTGCTGCTCCTGCCAGTGCAGGATTCAACGTTGCTCCTGCCACAGTTCCGCCGACAACTCCTGTAACAGTTGCATTCGCTACGTTCAAAAGCCCTCTTCCTAAATCATAATCCTGCACATTCTTTTTCGCACTGACATAATTTATCGACTCTGTTACAAAACCTCCCAAAAGACCAACCGTTCCACCTATTAGAGCTCCTAATCCTGCAGTAATTACTACATGTCCACTCGGATCCACATAGTTCACAGGATTTCCAATACAGTAACTGTACCGGTTCAGGGTCAGCGGCTCGTTGATGCTTCCAAGGTAACTGTCCTCGGTTAAGAAGCTTGCTGTTACCACATCGTAGTAACATGCCCTTAAGTACTGGCTCTCGATGTTAGGGTTATAGGATTCACCGTTATAGGTCCGTTCTTATCTTCAATGGGGAAGATGACGTCACTGCGGTTCTTGCTGTCGTAGTCCCAGTCCTCGTCGCTGTCGCGGTTATAGTTTAACTGGAAGACACGGTTGCCGTCTGCATCATAGCCGTAATACCGTACTGTGGTACTGCAGCCTGACTTGATCATCTCCGTTACGATCTGGTTTCTTTCATTATACGTATAATCACGCTGCTCTACAAGTCTATGTTTGCTGTCCTTAACGGTTCGCTTTTTCACGTACCCCCTTGCGAATTAATTCGCTATACTGCCGGTGGCCGGACTTAAACGCAGGTCTGACACCCGCAAATCCGCATAGAAAGCAGCTTGTTGGCGTGCTGACTTGGGTGTGTAAACGTAGTGTAAAATTGGTTTTTTTCTTCTGTTACACTACATTCATGAGGTACTACCATTCAAGGTAGGCGTTTAGTCCTTCACTCGAAGGGACAATGACCCTCTGATTACATCAAAATCCTCAAAATGTTTGATGGAAATCTTGATAAAGGAGGGGATGCCAATGTTGACCATGTAAAAGGAAACACAGACCAAGGATACCACAAATCTAATGAATATGGCTCTCTGTTAGATGTACATACAAGTACATACATTTTCCGCCACAAACAAAAACAGGAGAAACGCTGTAAACCCAACGTTTCTCCTACTCTTTCATGCGAATCTCTGATTCGCTATTTACTGCTGGTGGCCGGACTTGAACCGGCACGGGGTT
>CAZPRB010000069.1:0-9695 GCA_964588645.1 uncultured Acetatifactor sp.
AAGATATCTTCAACGCGAATAAGGAGGTGTAACGATGTCTATTTGTCCTAAGAATAAATCTTCCAAAGGTAGAAGAGATAAGAGAAGAGCAAACTGGAAAATGAGTGCTCCCACTTTGGTTAAATGCAGCAAATGTGGTGCTCTTATGATGCCTCATAGAGTTTGTAAGGCTTGCGGTTCTTATAACAAGAAGCAGGTTGTTAGCGTTGACTAATATTTGATGGTGGTGATTTGTGCGCACCGCAACAAACATGGAATTTAGGCTTTTCTATCATTGGAAAAGCCTTTTTCATTAAAAATCTCTGGAGAGTCTTTGCATGACAAAGCGCCGAAGGTGTACGGCAATTTCTGAAAGGAATTGTTAATCTCTCAGGCAAAAGGACAGAGCATGATAAGTGCGAGTTCTACTCTTTGGAGGGGTTGATATTATATCAACTCTTTTTTTGCGTGTATGACGAAGGATAAAAGCTGTTTCGGATATACCGCGCTGATAAAATAATCCTAAGGAGAGAAAAAGTATGACAATCAACAGTATCTTAACAACTATCGATGACATGGTTTGGGGAGTTCCCTTAATCGTTCTGATTCTGGCAGGAGGTCTGTTCATGTCCCTCCGCCTGAAAGGACTTCAGATTACGAAGCTTCCGCTTGCCGTTAAAAAGATGTTCGCAAATGAGCAAAAAGGAGAAGAGGGTGAGGTCTCCAGCTTTGCAGCTTTATGTACGGCACTTTCTGCTACCATTGGTACAGGAAATATTGTAGGTGTAGCTACTGCTATCGTGGCAGGTGGCCCCGGTGCTTTGTTCTGGATGTGGATTGCGGCTTTGGTAGGAACGGCTACGAAGTATGCTGAGTGTCTTCTTGCCATCAAATTCCGTACGGTTGCAGAAGACGGACATGTTGTAGGCGGACCTTTCTATTACATAGAAAAAGGAATGGGTTCCAAATGGAAATGGCTTGCGAAGATTTTTGCATTCTTTGGTGTGTGCGTTGGCTTGATGGGTATCGGTACCTTCACACAGATTAATGGAATTAGCGGCGCAGTCAATAATTTCTTTGATGCAAATAATTCATGGACTGTAAATCTGTTCGGTCATGATTATTCCTGGAGCGTAGTGATTGCAGGTGTTGTTTTGACTATTTGTGTAGCGCTGGTTATTATCGGTGGATTAAAGAGAATTTCCAATGTGGCTCAGGTGATTGTACCTTTTATGGCAATTCTGTATGTGTTTGCAGCGTTGATTGTCTTGGTTGTGAATTACAAAGCGATTCCCGGAGCGTTTGTAACCATCATTGAGAGCGCCTTCGGACTTCGCGCTGCTGCAGGCGGTGCTTTGGGAGCTATTCTGATTGCTATGCAGAAGGGTATTGCAAGAGGTATCTTTTCAAATGAAGCAGGTCTTGGTAGTGCGCCCATTGCTGCAGCTGCAGTTCAGACGAATGAGCCGGTAGAGCAGGGTCTTGTATCCATGCTTGGTACAGTGATTGATACTTTGATTGTATGTACCATGACCGGTCTGTCCATTGTTGTCACAGGAGCACATGAAATGGGTCTGGAAGGCGTTGCCGTAACGACTTATGCGTTCCAGAAGGGGATGCCTTTCCCTGATCAGGTTGGTGGCTTTATACTGATGGTCAGCTTGGTATTCTTTGCATTTACTACAATTCTGGGTTGGGATTATTACAGTGAGCGTTGTCTGGACTATTTGACCGGAAACAATGCAAAGGTTGTTAAGTATTACAGATGGCTGTATATTGCATGTGTATTTATCGGTCCCTATATGACAGTAAGTGCAGTATGGACGATTGCAGATATTTTCAACGGACTTATGGCGATTCCCAATATGATTGCATTGATTGCTCTGAGTGGTGTGGTTGTCAAAGAGACCAAGAGTTATTTTAACAGAAAGAAAATAAATAAATAAAAATCAATGAGATTTCTATTGACGAAAATCCACCAAAATAATAAATGTTTTGGTGGATTTTCACTTGATTTTTGTATATCTGTTTAGTATAGTAGAAAAAGATATTTATAATAGTAAGAATTGGAAGGGAAAATGCGATGTCTGAAATGGTAAATGTAGCAGTGGATGCCATGGGTGGCGATAATGCTCCTGCGGAAATCGTAAAGGGAGCTATTGAAGCTGTTAATGAAGATAAGCGTGTAAAGGTGTTTTTGGTTGGCCGCGAGCCTCTTATTCAGGAAGAGCTGAAGAAGTATCAATATGATGCGTTACGCGTGGAGGTTGTGCATGCCGAAGAAGTGATTGAGATGGCTGAACCGCCTGTAATGGCTATTCGAAAGAAAAAGGATTCCTCCATTGTCAAGGCAATGTATATGGTTAAGGAAGGCACTTGTGATGCTTTTGTGTCAGCTGGAAGTACCGGAGCAGTGTTGGTCGGAGGACAGGTGATTATAGGCCGTATTAAGGGCGTTGAGAGAGCGCCTCTGGCACCACTTCTTCCCACGTTGAATGGCGTGAGTCTACTGATTGACTGTGGTGCAAATGTGGATGCAAGACCTTCTCATTTGGTTCAGTTTGCCAAGATGGGAAGCATATATATGGAAAGTGTAATGGGCATCAAGAATCCTAAGGTGGGTATCGTCAATATCGGAGCTGAGGAAGAGAAGGGCAATGCATTGGTAAAGGAAACCTTTCCTCTTTTAAAGAATTGCCCTGAAATTAATTTCATCGGAAGTGTAGAGGCAAGAGATATTCCTGCAGGTATTGCTGATGTAATTGTCTGTGAAGCCTTTGTGGGTAATGTAGTATTGAAAATGTACGAGGGTGTCGGTATGAGCCTGATTAAGAAGATCAAAGGCGCAATGATGGCCAATCTTCGTACCAAAATAGGAGCTCTATTAATCAAACCTGCTTTGAAATCCACTTTAAAATCTTTTAGTACGGAAGAGCATGGCGGAGCACCTTTGCTTGGTCTGAACGGTTTGGTGCTTAAGACGCACGGAAGCAGTAAGTCTGTTGAGTTTAAGAATACGATTTTACAGTGTGTTTCCTTTAAAGAGAAGGATATCAACGGTAAAATAAAAGAAGCAATTCAAATTGAAGACAAAATATAATATATCAATAAGAAAGAAGGAATTAAAAATGGAATTTGAAAAATTAAAAAAAGTGATCGCAGAAGTGTTGAATGTAGACCCGGAAGAGATTACGATGGAATCTACTTTTGTAGATGACCTTGGAGCTGACTCCTTAGATGTATTCCAGATTATCATGGGCATTGAAGAGGAATTCGATATCGAGATTCCTACTGATAAGGCAGAAAAAATAACCACTGTTGAGGAAGCTGTTGAACTGATCAAAGGTGCTGTGAACTAAATCTTGATTGTAAAGTATTCCTGAAGCTTATTGTTCGGGAATACTTTTTGTTTTTTAGGCACATTGCAAGAAAAAGGAAGGTGTAATGTTGGAAGGATATACCTTAAATGGTCTGGAAGAGAAAATAGGATATCATTTTAATGATATGTCTTTGTTAAGACAAGCGTTGACGCACAGTTCCTATACCAATGAACAGAAAATTAACAAGGCAAAGCATTATGAACGATTGGAATTCCTGGGGGATGCGGTGTTAGAGTTGGTATCCAGTGAGTTCCTATACCATGAGAATCCGGACATGCCGGAAGGCAATCTGAGCAAGATGAGAGCATCCATGGTGTGTGAACCTTCTCTTGCGTTCTGTGCCGGAGACTTGGAATTGGGACAGTATATGAGACTGGGTAAGGGAGAGGAGAGTACCGGTGGCAGGAAACGTGACAGCATCACCTCGGATGCCATGGAAGCGGTCATCGGTGCTATTTATCTTGACGGAGGTATGGAACCTGCGAAGGCATTCATTCATCGGTTTATTCTGTCGGATTTAGCAGATAAGGTGCTTTTCTATGACAGTAAGAGCAATTTGCAGGAAGTGATTCAGGGTGTTTTGAAGAAAGACTTCCATTATGAACTATTGGAAGAGAACGGACCGGAGCATGACAAAAACTTTGTGGTTGATGTAGTCATGGAACAGGAGAGACTGGGAAGAGGCTCCGGCAGAACAAAGAAGGCGGCGGAGCAGCAGGCGGCATATCGGGCGCTTCTGCTGCTGAGGGAAAAGGGATATGTATTTAAAAAGTATTGAAGTACACGGATTTAAATCTTTTGCTAACAAAATAGTGTTTCAGTTTCACAATGGTATTACGGGTATTGTGGGACCAAACGGAAGCGGAAAGAGTAATGTGGCTGATGCAGTTCGTTGGGTTCTTGGCGAACAGAAGGTTAAGCAGTTGCGCGGTTCCAGTATGCAGGATGTCATTTTCTCGGGAACAGAGACAAGAAAGCCTTTAAGCTACGCTTATGTGGCGATTACTTTGGATAATTCCGATCATCAGCTTGCGATTGACTATGATGAAGTCACCATTGCAAGAAGAATCTACCGCTCCGGAGAAAGTGAGTATCTGATTAACGGCACTTTGTGCAGATTGCGAGATGTGAATGAGCTTTTGTATGATACCGGTATCGGTAAGGAGGGTTATTCTATTATCGGTCAGGGTCAGGTGGACAAAATCCTAAACGGAAAGCCGGAGGAACGACGTGAGCTTTTTGACGAGGCTGCCGGAATTGTCAAATTTAAACGCCGCAAAATCGCTGCACAGAACAAACTGGAGAACGAAAAGCAAAATCTGGTGCGTGTGACAGATATCCTGTCAGAACTTGAGAAACAGATCGGACCTCTCGAAAAGCAGTCAGAGGTAGCTAAGGTTTATCTTAAGAAAAAGGAAGAATTAAAGACTCTGGATGTGAATGTATTTCTGCTTGAAAACAACCGGATTAAAGAGCAGCTTAAAACGGTGGAAGAAAAGTATGGTATTGCCGATGGAGATTTGAAGGATACTACCGGGAAGTATGAAGGCATCAAGGAAGAATATGAACGTATTCAGACGGATATAGAAGCTTTGGATGCTGCAATAGAGCAGGCGAGAAGCACACTCACGGATACCGGACTTATGCGCGGAAAATTAGAGGGTGAAATCAATGTGTTAAAGGAGCAGATTAACTCTGCTACGGGAAGTGAAAACCATCTGAATAACCGTCGCAATTCCCTGCAGGAGGAGATTGATGCCAAGAATCTTGAAAAAGAGGGGATTTTAAAAGAAAAAGAAGAGACAGACGGTCAGGTAAGGGAGATTACCGGTATTGCCAATGAAGTCAAGGCAAATCTTGAGGCAATCCAGAAAAAAATAACCGATCTGAATAACAGTATCGAAGCAGGCAAGAACACCATTATCGGTGAGTTGAATCAGCGTGCAACCATAAAATCCAAAATGGGTCGCTTCGATACCATGATGGAACAGATTAATATCCGCAAAGCGGAACTGAATTCCAGACTGCTCCGTGCAAAATCGGATGAGGCTGCCAGAGAAGAGAATATCAAAAAATTAGAAGATGAATTTGCGCAAGTGACGGAAGAACTTCGCAGCATGAATGAACGGCAGGCGGCATCTGAATCAGAATTAGGTAAAATCAGAGAAAGCCTTATCGGTATGGATGCAAAGCTTCGAGAGACCCAGGGAAAATACCATCAAGAAAAGTCGAAGCTGGAAGCACTGACCAACCTTACAGAGCGTTATGAGGGCTACGGCGGAAGCGTTAAGAAGGTAATGGAACGCAAGGAGAGCGAAAAGGGTATTATTGGCGTGGTTGCCGATATTATCAAGGTTGATAAGAAGTATGAGACTGCTATTGAAACTGCTCTCGGCGGAAATATTCAGAATATTGTTACAGACGATGAAGAGACAGCGAAGAAGATGATTCGTTATCTGAAGGACAATCGTCTCGGTCGTGCAACCTTCCTTCCTCTCACCAGTATTACGAAGCCTCAGGAGTTTAAAAATCCGGAAGCTTTGAAGGAAAAGGGTGTCATCGGTATGGCTGATGAATTGGTGGGTATTGAGGCGGAATACCGGAATGTTGCCAAGGCTATGCTGGGACGTATTCTTGTGGTCGACCATGTGGATAACGCAGTGAAAATAGCCAGAAAGTACGAGTATGGAATTCGTATGGTTACCTTGGAGGGGGAACTTTTGGTTCCCGGAGGTGCCATCAGTGGTGGTGCCTTTAAAAATAACAGCAATTTGCTTGGGCGCAGAAGAGAGATTGAGGAGCTTGAGAAGCAGGTGCAAAAGCTGCTTTCTTCTATCGATGCGGTTAATCAGGAGATTGAGGATACCAAGAGTAAACGCAACAAGATGCGTATGGAGTTGGAAGCTTTGAAGGCAGATATCCAGCGCAAATCAATTGAACAGAATACGGCAAGGCTCAATATCAGTCAGGCCAGGGAACGCATGGAAGAGGAAGAAGAAGGCGTGGCATCCCTGAGACTGGAAGAGAAGGAAATTGAGAATCAGATCTTCGAGATTACGAATGGAAAAGAAGCGATTACAAGAGAACTTTCGGAAAGTGAACAGCTCGAGAAGAATACGCAGGAACAGATACTGCTCTTCCAGCAGCAATTAGAAGAACAGCGTCATGAAGAAACAGAGGCTGCCGGTAAGGTGACTGAGTGGGATTTAAAGGTCGAAAAAATGCTGCAGACTCAGACCTTTAAGCAGGCAAATGTTGACCGTATCAATGGTGAAATAGCCAGATCCCATGCAGAATTGGATGAAATTCTGGAAGCTTTGGCTGCCAATTCGGAAGAGGCCGAGCGAAAGAAGGGTAATATTTTAGAACTGGAGAGAACCATTGCGGCATCCTATGATGCCCAGAATGAGTCAGAGAAACTGTTAAAGAATAATATTTCCCGCAAGGAAGAACTGAGTAGCAAACAGAAGAATTTCTTTACAAGCAGAGAAGAACTTGCAGAGCGAATGGCTGCTCTTGATAAAGAGGTTTATCGTCTTAATGCACAGAAGGAGCGGCTTGAGGAGGCTATTGAAAATCAGATAAATTATATGTGGGATGAGTACGAAATTACCCTGAGTGATGCTTCGGCTCTTCGCAATGAGGAAATGACTGATCTTTCCGCTATGAAAAAGGAGATATCCTCTCTTAAGGATCAAATAAAGAAGCTGGGCGATGTCAATGTAAATGCCATTGAGGATTACAAGAACCTCATGGATCGTTACAATTTTATGAAGACACAGCATGATGATTTGGTAGAGGCTGAGAAGACTCTGGAAGGTATTATTGAAGAGCTGGATGCCGCTATGAGGAAGCAGTTCATTGAGAAATTCGCCGAGATTAATAAGGAATTCGACAAGGTGTTTAAGGAATTGTTTGGCGGAGGTAAGGGAACTCTGGAATTGATGGAGGAAGAGGATATTCTGGAAGCAGGAATCCGTATTGTTGCACAGCCTCCCGGAAAGAAGCTACAGAACATGATGCAGCTGTCCGGTGGTGAGAAATCTTTGACGGCCATTTCTCTGTTATTTGCCATTCAGAATCTGAAGCCTTCACCTTTTTGTCTATTGGATGAGATTGAGGCGGCGTTGGATGATTCTAATGTGGGACGGTTTGCTAAATATCTGCATAAGCTGACCAAAAATACTCAGTTTATTGTAATTACGCACAGAAGAGGAACAATGGAGCAAGTGGATCGTTTGTATGGTATTACCATGCAAGAGAAGGGTGTGTCCACTTTGGTAAGTGTAAACCTGATTGATAAGGATTTAACTGATTAGCGGAAAGGATTTTGGGATGAGTGAAGAAAAGAAGGGTTTTTTTGCCAGACTGAGGGAAGGTCTTACCAAAACAAGAGATAATATTGTTCGAGGAATTGATTCCGTATTCAGTGGTTTTACTGCCATTGATGAGGATTTCTATGAGGAGTTGGAAGAAATCCTGATTATGGGAGATATCGGTGTCAATGCCACTACGGCCATTGTAGAGCGTTTGCGTGCAGAGGTTAAGGAAAGGCATTTAAAGGAGCCCATGGAGTGCAAACAACTTTTGATAGAAAGCATCAAAGAGCAGATGCGTGTGGATGAGACAGCTTATGATTTTGAAAAGAAGCAGTCTGTCATCATGGTTATCGGCGTAAACGGAGTGGGCAAGACTACCTCCGTGGGCAAGCTTGCAGGTAAATTGAAGGACAACGGCAGGAAGGTATTGATAGCGGCTGCGGATACCTTTAGGGCTGCGGCAGGTGACCAGCTTGCAGAATGGGCCAGACGTGCGGATGTCCCCATGATAGGCGGTGTGGAAGGCGCTGATCCGGCAAGCGTGGTTTTTGATGCCGTGAATGCTGCAAAGGCAAGAGGAGTGGATGTGCTTCTGGTAGATACCGCTGGAAGACTGCATAACAAGAAGAATCTCATGGAAGAGCTCCGTAAGATGAATCGGATTATTGACAGGGAATTTCCCGATGCACACCGTGAAAATCTGATTGTCCTGGACGGGACTACAGGTCAGAATGCTTTGGTTCAGGCAAGGGAATTCGGTGAGGTAGCAAATCTTACCGGCATTGTCCTGACCAAAATGGACGGAACTGCCAAGGGCGGCATTGCAGTTGCTATTCAATCAGAGCTTAAAGTTCCCGTGAAATATATTGGTGTGGGAGAGACAATCGAGGATTTACAGAAATTTGATTCTGATGAATTTGTAAATGCACTTTTTGAGATAGAACGTGATGTAAATGAGGAATAAGTAATTTGGAAAAGAGGGAATGGAAAATGGCAGAACAAATGCTGACTCTGGAAAAATTTGAGGAGGCCAGTGAGGTTGTAAAAAAGGTTACATCCGAGACAAAGCTGGTATACAGTGATTATTTCAGCACTCAGACCGGTAACAAGGTATATTTGAAGCCTGAAAATATGCAGTTGACCGGTGCATATAAACTGAGAGGTGCTTATTATAAAATGAGTACGTTGACTGATGAGGAGAGAGCTAAGGGATTGATTACGGCGTCTGCAGGAAATCATGCTCAGGGAGTTGCTTATGCCGCAAAACGCTATGGTTCAAAAGCAACCATCGTAATGCCTACAACAACTCCGCTTATGAAAGTTAACCGCACCAAGAGCTATGGCGCGGAAGTGGTACTGTACGGAGATGTATATGATGAAGCGTGTGCAAAGGCTTATGAGCTTGCTGAGGAGCATGGATATACCTTTATTCATCCTTTTGATGATTTGACGGTTGCCACCGGCCAGGGAACCATTGCAATGGAAATTGTAAAAGAGCTTCCTTTGGTTGATATTATTTTGGTTCCCATCGGCGGAGGCGGTCTGGCTACAGGCGTGTCCACTCTTGCAAAATTATTGAATCCCAAAATTCAGGTAATCGGTGTGGAGCCGGCAGGTGCAAGCTGCATGAAGGCTTCCCTGAAGGAAGGAAAGGTCACCACGCTTCCGTCTGTGAATACCATTGCAGATGGTACGGCGGTTAAGACCCCGGGAACAAAGCTTTTTCCCTACATTCAGAAAAATCTGGATGACATCATTGCAGTAGAGGATGAGGAGCTTGTTGTTGCATTTCTCGACATGGTGGAAAATCATAAGATGATTGTTGAGAATTCCGGTCTTTTATCCGTAGCTGCCCTGAAGCATTTGGATTGCAAAGGAAAGAAGATTGTTTCTATTTTAAGCGGAGGCAATATGGATGTTATTACCATGTCTTCCGTGGTACAGCAGGGATTGATTTTCCGTGACAGAATCTTTACTGTGTCCGTATTATTACCTGACAAGCCGGGTGAACTGAGCA
>CAZPRB010000070.1:0-9560 GCA_964588645.1 uncultured Acetatifactor sp.
TTATAGAAAAAGAGTTTACACTAAGTTTGGACAATGATACACAAAATGAGACGGTTGTTCTCTTGTCCCAACAGAAACCGGATGATGTAATTGAGGTTGAAATAGAGTTGGATGAGCTGGATTTGACTTCGGCTGAAAGTAAGGCGACTTATAAGGAAATTCAGGAGTATGTGTTGAAGGAATATGGGCTGAAGGTATCTAATCTGTATATTTCACAGGTAAAAAGGAAATGTGGAATAGAGGTTGGGGAGAATTATAACTTGCCTAAGTCGGAAGATAGCAGACAACCTCAATGCCCGGAGGAGAAGGAAAAAGCAATAAGAGATGCGCTGGAGCATTTTGGGATGGTTTAGATATTAAGAAATTATGATGCAAAAATTGGTCATGCAAAGGAGGAGATATCATGCTTGCTTTTAATGAAAATGGTAAATTGACAGAGTATGAAGAAACAAATTTTTAAAAAGTATGTGACTCATGTCACCATATTTACAAGCAAAGGGTTGAACAACAACTAGAAGGAATGCGTGAAAGAGAATATGATATTTGTCCTTTGTGTGGTGAAGAAAATGATAGTAGTATGCAAGTTGATTTCTATAATTCTCGATTAACAGAAGTAGAATTATCTAAGTTAAGAAAAAAAGCATTGATAAAAACTATAATAGGATACTGCGACAAGCAATACAAACAAACAGATTGTTTTGTTTGTGAACATCAAAATGGTTGTCCCGGAGAATGCGAAGGTAACTGCAAAAAATGTTTGGAGGAGGTACATTACCCAGGGAGATATCCAAACGGAAAGAAAGATTACGACTGTAGTAGGATGCTTAATTTTTATGTGTGTGATTACTCGGCCAAATATGCTTCTGAACTTTTGTATCTGATGAGAAAAAGCCAAGCACTTGAAGAAATTAATGATTACCATGTTTTGTCTATTGGTTGCGGTGGTTGTCCAGATTTAATGGCATTTGAACGATATTGCCATGAAAAATCATATGATAAATCTGTAAGTTATATTGGTATAGATGTTAATGAAAAATGGAAACCAATACATGAGCAAATTAAATCATATAAAACAAAAACTTTAAGAAGATCCCAATTTAAATATATGGATGCCGTAACGGAAGAATATAACATTTCAAATGCAAACGTTATTGTATTGCAATATGTTATATCACATTTTTATAATACAGGGCAAATAGGTGAGATAGAGAGTTTTTTTGAAAAATTGGTTCAGAATATTATTCTACATAAGGAACAAGGAAAGCCATTAGTGGTTCTCATTAATGATGTAAATAGCAATAATAGAGGTCGCGATTATTTTGAGAAATTGGTTGAAAAGTTAGATGGTGAGGGTCTGATAGAAAATAGTCAAGGATATTATTTTGATTACAATATTAGAAACGAATTTCAGAGGTATGGTGTAAAACACGAATCAAATCGAATAGTATATAATATTCCTGATAGACTTTCTATATATCAGCCATGGGAAGTGTGTTCAAGTGCGCAGCTTTTGATTGAAGTATTATAGCAGGAGATGATAGAAATGATAATTAGTGCTAGTAGACGTACAGATATACCGTCTTACTATTCGGAATGGTTGATTAAAAGATTAAAAGAGAGATATGTATTGGTTAGAAATCCGATGAATATACATCAGGTAAGTAAGATAGATTTATCGCCGGATGTTGTTGATGCAATCGTATTTTGGACAAAAAATCCAACTCCAATGTTGCCATATCTGGAACAAATTAAAGATTATACATATTATTTTCAATTTACTTTAAGTGCATATGGTCCAGATGTAGAAAAGAATTTACCATCAAAAAATAAAATTATTATTCCAACTTTTCAACAGTTGTCAAGAGAAATTGGTAAAGAAAAGGTTATATGGAGATATGATCCAATCTTCTTTAATGAGCAGTACTCAATGGAGTATCACTGTAAGTATTTTGAAGTGTTAGCTTCAAAATTGGGTGAGTATACAGAGAAGTGTACTGTGAGTTTTATGGACATGTATAGAAATACAGAACGAAATGTAAAGAACCTAAGTATTGTCAAAGATACATATGAAATGCAGGTAGAATTATTGCAAAGATTTGTAGAA
The DNA here is from genome assembly GCA_964588645.1 of uncultured Acetatifactor sp. Taxonomy (GTDB): domain Bacteria; phylum Bacillota; class Clostridia; order Lachnospirales; family Lachnospiraceae; genus Acetatifactor. The sequence continues at coordinate 2,105 of CAZPRB010000070.1, forward strand.
ATAGCAAAGGAGCATGGTTTGTATATTGATACTTGCGCTGAAATTGGAGATTTTTATAATATAGGAGTTGAGCATGCTCATTGTATTGATAGGGAACGAATAGAGAGAATTGGTGGATTTAAACTTAATGTTGATAAAGACACAAATCAAAGAGCAGAATGTGGATGTGTGGCAAGTATTGATATAGGAGCTTATAATACATGTAAAAATGGATGTTTGTATTGTTATGCAAATTATAGTTCAAATACTGTAGAAAAGAATTTTGGTATGCATAATCCTAAGTCACATTTGTTGTTTGGTGAAATAGATAGTACAGATGTAATCAAGGAAAGAAAGGTAAAGTCACTTATTAATAATCAGATGAATTTATTTGATATTTAGAAAAAGAGGGATTTTATGAAATACAATTTGTATATTTATGATGGAAGCAGGAACGCTATTGTTATGACAGATATGGATGGTAAGGAACTTGTAATTGACTGTGATAAGGCAGAGGCGCAGGTTGTATTTGATGAACCGGAGGATGCAGGAATTCTTGCCAGACTTGCAAGGAAAGAGCCAGCAAGTTATGTGAGTATTGCAATGCGTCCGGGCGGATTGCAGGATTATGTGGATGTATGGAATGAGTTGAATTAAGGGTATGAAAAAGAGTGTATCATTTTTGTGATATGCTCTTCTGCCTTATAGAGTAATTTGCAGAAACGGAGGATAACAGGAAATGTGTGTGTTTTGTCAGATAATCAAAAGAAAATCACCGGCTCATATTGTATATGAGAATGATAAGCTGATTTCATTTTTGGATATAGAACCGATTAATGAAGGACATGTTCTGATTGTACCGAAACAGCATGTAGATACGATAGAAGAATTATCTGATGAATCATTAACGGATATCATGGGTGTTGCAAAAAAGATTGTTGCAGCGTTAAAAGTTATCTATGGAAACAAAGGTTATAGCATTATGCAAAACGGTGGAAAATTCTGTGATTTTGGACATGCTCATTTTCATGTGTTTCCGCGTTACGATAATGATGGATTTGGGTGGACATACGGAAGTGAAGAAAAGGACGTAAATGAAAAGATAGCAGAGGGGATAAGACAACAGTTAGAATGCAATTCAAACCGGAATATCGTATGTGTCAAAGAAACGACTGGTCAAGTACAGATATAGTTAATTGAGAAAGCTTTCATTGAACAAGTGGCAATCAGACTGTATAATATGAGATAAGAGAAGCTTATAAATGTCGTGTAGAAAAGGCGTATAGGATATGAGAAAAGACAAAGAATTATTGAGCCGGTATTTTCCCCGTGAAGGTCATAATTACGAAAGTGATGCGAACCGCTTTACGCTGAATTGTCAGTTGATTTCACTGGGATTGCTGATTTGCATGTGGATATTGAACCAGCTGAATATTTTTATTGTAGACAAGCATCTTATGACAACCGGAATCGGCATATGCTGCAGTCTGGAGATGGTTATCATAGTTATTTGTCAGGTCTGCGGTTATGAAAAAGAATGGATGAAGTATGTGGTGCTGCTTTTTAGCGTACTGATGACTACCGTTGCAGGAGTTTTCCTGACATATCATACGTTACTGGCCAGTGTGTTGCCATTACTATATTCTATGCAATACAAGAAAAAACGGGTGGTTTACTATACATACGTCCTGACCCTGTTTAGTATGACGGCAATCGTACTGCTTGGCTTCTATTATGGGGTATGCGATGCCAATATGCTGTTGCTTACCACATCGCCGTCTGCTGATTATGTGAATCAGGATACGTGGACCTTACTTCCTTTGGAGGTCAATGCGAATCCGTTAGTGACACTGCCGCTTTATTATGTGATGCCGAGAATGGTTATTCTGTTGGCAATGATTCCGGTAATGCAGTTTGTGGTAAACAGTACGTCAAAGCATGCAGCGGTAGAGGCAGAGTTAAAGAGAATGGGCGAAATTGATCAAATGACCCATTTGTATAATCGGAATAAATATATCCAAATGGTACGGGAGTATTTTCCTAAGGTCAATCGGGTGGCAGTTTTGTTCTGGGATATCAATGGGCTGAAGACGGCAAACGATTCCATAGGACATGATGCGGGAGACTATATTATTACGATTATTGCAAAGACAATTTTTAAGATTGTGGGAACCAATCGGTTTGCATATCGTGTCGGCGGTGACGAATTTGTCATGATTATAGAGAATCCGAAAGAACAGGAAATAGAGAAGCTTTTGGAGGAATGGAATCAGAATATGCAAAGTATGAATAATTCGTCCAAGATTCCTCTGTCTGCATCCGTAGGGTATGCAGTGGGAGCAGGTCGAGATATAGAGAAGATTATAAAGGAAGCGGATCAAATGATGTACGAAGCTAAGAGGAGGCATAACGAGGTTTAAGCCTCCTCTTTATTTTCATATATATTTTCTTACTTTATGCCCGTGACGATAAGTGCGAGAGAAGTCCGGCCTTCTGCAGTGCTACATAGAGAATGGGAATCAGAATCAGCTGCATCAGGATGGCAGGAAAGCAGGATACGAAGTAGCCGGTAGCCCATATTGCTAAGGTATACTTACCGGGGGCAAAGAGCAGCGCCTGAGTGATGCCGGCAAGGATGCGTCCGGCAAGCATGGCAGTCAATAGGCTGATATAAATGTCAGTCAGCTGTTTTCCGGTATGTATCAAATACATGACCAGACCGCCGGTAAGTCCGTATACGGACAGCTCAGTCATCATAATCGGCAGGTAGCCCGCTCCGGGCATGCCGGTAAGAATACAGGACAGAAGTGGTCCCAGCAGGCCGCAGAGCAGACCGTACCAGGGACCGCAGACGATTCCGCAGAAGAGCACCGGCAGGTGCATGGGGGAAAATAGGGTTCCGCCGTTGGGAATCATGTGAAAGGCGAAAGGCAATACCACGCAGAGTGATATACATACTGCGGCAGCAACGGATTTGTATAATCGGGATGATACTTTCATTCAGGTCTCTCCTCCGGCTTCTCTGATTAATTTAATGTTTAATCCTTAAAAGGAATAAATAAAAAGACCGCCCTCGACGTCCTTCTTCAAAAGGAAAGACACCTTCATGGCGGTCTGTAAATCCATATCATCAATACATAATATTTGCAAAAACAGAACACTCTTCTGAGTGGAAGCATTCCTTCTTGGAATACAATATCTATCATAACGGAAAAAACACTTTTGTCAAGAGGAGATATGCGCGTTGACAGTTGTGAGATTTGCGTGATATGATGCAGTAAGGTGTTATGAAACAGAACAGAAAGGTCGCGATAGGATGCGAATAGTGATTATAGACGGTCAGGGCGGCGGTGTCGGCAGAGCCTTGGTAGAAGCATTGGCAAAGAGCTGTCCCGAAGCGGAATTAATTGCAGTGGGAACCAATGCCACGGCTACTGCCAATATGATGAAGGGCGGCACGTTGAGCGGTGCCACCGGTGAAAATGCGGTGGTGTATAACTGCGGAAGAGCAGACGTCATTGTGGGTCCTGTGGGTATCGTGATGGCAAACGCGATGTTGGGAGAAATCACACCGAAAATGGCAGAGACAGTCTCGTCCGCGGATGCAAGGCTACTGCTGATTCCCATGAATCGCTGTCACGCTACCATTGTAGGTGTGGAAAGCAGGAAGCTGACAGATTACATTAGGGAAGCTGTTGAGGCAATAGAACAATTGCAATAGAACAATTGCAATAGAACAGTGGCAGTAGTGTAATGGCTGGCATAAATTACGGAGATTGGAAAGAATAGATGGTGCAGACAGGTTGGAAGCAATACTTAAGGAATCAGATACAGCTTCATCCCGCCATGGAACCGCAGGATGTATACAAAATGATGTTTCAGGCTGCGTTCGGAGCGGAGCATATTCTGCAGGAGAAAGAGGCTGCATACGTCTATCTGAAAAGGGAATTTGAGGAGACGGAGCCCTCTGAAGAATTGTTGTATGAGCAGATAAGTGAGGGTATCTGCCGTGTGAATCTTGGGGCGTGGAAGCAGAGACATCTGCCCTTGGAATGGCTGTTTCGGATGTTTGCGGGAAGTGTGGAGGCTGAATGCAGAAAGCAGGAGATGCAGGAGGCGGCAGCCGAAAGCTTTCAGCAGTATGAGAGAGAAGCAAAGGAAGCCGTAAAAGAAGGAATGTTCTCTTTCTCTTATGAGGGTTTTGAAGAATATGCCAAGAATTATCATCAAGCAGACCCGCATCCGGTACACCACAGTGAACCCTATCGGAAGTCGGAGCGTCCGGCGTACCGTTTGGTGAGTACAAGATATCTCAGGCTGCTTCCGATTCTGCAGAAACTGGCAGAGGAGAACTTAAAAGGAGAGCCTGTTGTTGTGGCAATTGACGGTCGCTGTGCCTCCGGCAAAAGCACGATGGCGCAGCTTCTTTCGGAGATTACAGAAGCAGGAGTAATCCATATGGATGATTTTTTCCTGCCGCTTAGGCTCCGTACGGAGGAGAGACTGGCACAGCCCGGCGGGAATGTGCACTACGAACGGTTTCGGGAGGAGGTTTTGCCCCTCCTGCACAAGAAAGAGGCATTTGACTACCGAAGTTTTGACTGCAGCAAAATGGAATTGGGAGAGAGTAGGAGCGTTTGTGAGAGCTCCATCCGGGTGGTGGAAGGCGCCTACAGTATGCATCCCGCATTTGGTGAGTACGCAGATTTGAAGGTTTTTTCAGATGTGGAACAGCGGGAACAATGGGAGCGTATCAAAGTCAGAGACGGAGAAGATATGCTTAATGTATTCCGGGAACGCTGGATTCCCATGGAGGAGCATTATTTTGCAGAATACGCAATCAGGGATAAGGCTGCGATTGTTGTCTGATTGTGTGTACGACAGGAACAGGAAGGACGGAAACGGAATGTTTGAAAGGTTTTATCCGGACGAAGAGGTGGAGTCTTCGTATGCGATAGATTATGAAGAGTTATATCAGGCGGGCTACCGGGGAGTGATTTTTGATATTGATAACACCCTGGTACCTCACGGAGCACCGGCGGATGAGAGGGCTGTTGCTTTGTTTGTAAGCTTGCATGAGATGGGCTACCGGACCATGCTGCTTTCCAATAATAAGGAGCCCAGAGTGAAGCTGTTTGCCGACGCGGTGGACTCACCTTACCTGTATAAAGCGGGGAAGCCCGGCAGAGCAGGTTACGTGAAGGCAATGGAAGAAATGCAGACCACGGCTGACAGTACGCTGTTTGTGGGAGACCAGCTCTTCACCGATATCTGGGGGGCGAAGAGAACAGGAATTGTGACCCGTCTGGTGAAACCCATTCACCCCAAGGAAGAAATACAGATTGTTTTGAAACGCTATTTGGAACGCATTGTGCTGTTTTTCTATCATAGAAAGCATGGCGGAAAGCAGTAGGACAAGAAGGAGAAGCAAATGAGTATCAATGGATATACACGCACCTGCGGTCTTTTGGGGAATCCTGTGGAGCATACCGTATCCCCTGTGATTCACAATACTTTGGCGGAGGCTACCGGGGAGAATCTGACCTATGTTCCCTTTCATGTACCTACCGGGTATATCGGGGATGCGGTAAAGGGTGCATATGCGCTGAATCTGCTGGGCATGAATGTGACGGTTCCCTATAAGAGTGAGGTAATCCCCTATCTTCAGGAGATAGATGCGCTGGCAGAGCGAATTGGAGCAGTCAATACACTGGTGCGGACGGAGGGTGGCTTCAAGGGCTACAACACGGATATGCCCGGTCTCTATCGTGCTATGTGCGAGGACGGCGTGCGCATAGAGGGAGAAAAGGTGCTGATTCTGGGAGCAGGCGGTGTGGCCCGTGCGGTGGCGATGCTGCTTGCAGAGAAGGGTGCGGCGGAAGCGATTCTGTTCAACCGAACAGTTGAGAAAGCGCAGCTTGTTGCGGATGAGGTCAATGCCCTTGTTGGAAAAGAATTCGCGCATGCCATGCCTTTGGAAGCCTATGAAGAGCTGCCGGAGGGAGAACGGTATCTTGCAATTCAGGCCACCAGTGTGGGGATGTATCCCCGCGTGGAGGATGTGGTCATTACAGATGAGGCCTTTTACCGGAGGATACATACCGGTTATGACCTGATATTCAACCCCTCCTGCACCGGGTTCATGAAGCTTGTGCAGCAGCAGGGCGGAAAAGCCTACGGCGGACTGAAAATGCTTTTATATCAGGGCGTGATTGCCTACGAGCTTTGGACAGGATGCAGGGTTGATGATTCTCTGGCGGCTGATGTATATATACAAATGAAGAAAGCAATGGGGATTCAGTGATGAAGCAGAAGAATATTATACTCATCGGTTTCATGGGAAGCGGTAAGACAACGATTGGTCTGAAACTTTCCTACAGACTGTGCACTCCCGTGGAGGATACGGACAAGCTGATTGAACGTCGGGAGGGCAAAACCATCAATCAGATATTTGCGGAGAAGGGAGAGGCCTATTTCAGGAAGCTGGAGACGGCACTTCTGGAAGAGATTCAGGACAGGCATTATGTGAGAATTCTTTCCGTAGGCGGAGGAACTCCGGTAAATCCCGTCAACAGGCAATTGCTGAAAAACTGCGGCACGGTCATTTACCTGCGGGCAAAGCCGGAGACCATATATGAGCGTGTCAAGGGAGACACCGCCAGACCGCTTCTTCGGTGCGAGGATTCTTTTGCCAGAATCTGTGAATTGATGGCTGAGCGTGGGAAAGCCTACGAGGAGTGTGCGGATGTGATTATTGATACGGACGACATTTCCCCGGAGGAGGTGTTGGAGCGGGTAGTGGAGGCTACAAGCCGGAGGCATGATGGTACGGCTGAGAAGAACGTGCAAGTAGTCGGGAAAGGAAAGAAACGGCGAGATAAGATGAAGCTATTAGTAATCAACGGACCAAATCTGAATTTTTTGGGAATTCGGGAGAAAAGTGTATACGGGAATCAGGATTATCAGTATCTGCTGGATATGATTGAACGGAAGGCAAGGGAGACCGGAAATGAGATTACGGTATTCCAGAGCAATCACGAGGGAGCAATCATTGACCGCATTCAGGAAGCTTATTTTGACGGCACGCAGGGAATCGTTATCAATCCGGGAGCCTATACCCATTACAGCTATGCCATCCGCGATGCCCTCGCAAGCATTACCGTGCCAAAGGTAGAGATTCATATCTCAGATATTACTAAGAGAGAGGAATTTAGAAAGGTTTCAGTGACGGCACCTGTCTGTGATAAGCAGATTTACGGACAGGGTCTGGAGGGCTATCTTCAGGCGATTGATTTCGTCATTGGTGCAACTTTTTGAACAATTTTTTCAAAAACAGTTGAAATATAGTATTTTTTATATTAAACTGGTAAGGAATTATAAACGTGAAAATTTTAGGAGGAATAGATTATGATTTCTGCAGGTGATTTCAGAAATGGTATTACGATTGAGTTTGATAACAATGTATACCAGATTATTG
>CAZPRB010000071.1:0-1520 GCA_964588645.1 uncultured Acetatifactor sp.
AATCTGCAGACAACAGCGATGGAACCCGGAGGTACCGATGATATTCATTAAAAACGGTTATATGATAGACCCCGGCTCAGGACGGGAAGGAAGATATGATGTCCTGATAGAAGGGGATAAAATTGTAAAAATCGGAGAGCACCTGGAAGCGCCGGAAGCGGATTGTACCGTGCTGGATGCGGAGGGGCTTATCGTAGCGCCCGGTCTGGTGGATGTGCATGTACATTTCAGAGACCCCGGCTTTACCCGAAAGGAGGACATTATCACCGGCGCGGCGGCAGCGGCAAAGGGAGGCTTCACCACGGTTGTCCTGATGGCAAATACAAGTCCCACAGTAGACAATTCGGAGACGCTTGCCTATGTGCTGGATAAGGGAAAAGAAACTGACATAAATGTCATGACATGTGCCAATGTCACCATGGGAATGCAGGGGAAGGAGCTTACGCCCATGCAGAAGCTGGCAGGGGAAGGCGCGGTCGGTTTCACTGATGACGGCGTCCCTCTGATGGATGAGGAACTGGTGCGCCGTGCCATGGAGCTTTCCGCGAAGCTGGATATGCCCATCAGCTTTCATGAGGAGGATGCCACACTGATTGCCAACAATGGTGTGAACAGGGGAAAAGCCAGTGCGTATTATGGAATCGGCGGTTCCCCCAGAGAGGCGGAAATCAGCCTGATAGAACGAGACCTGGAGCTGGCAGTGGAGACAGGAGCCTGTATCAATGTGCAGCATATCAGCTCGAAGGAAGGTGTGGAGCTGGTACGTGCTGCAAAGCAAAAGAGCTCCCATATCCATGCGGAGGCAACCCCTCATCACTTTACCCTTACGGAGGAAGCTGTCATTCAGTACGGCACTATGGCAAAGATGAATCCTCCCCTTCGTGAGGAGGCGGACAGACAGGCAATCATTGCCGGTCTGGCAGATGGAACCATTGATATCATTGCTACGGATCATGCCCCTCACACGGCAGAGGAAAAGGCGAAGGCAATTACGGAAGCACCCAGCGGCATCATCGGTCTGGAGACAGCCCTTCCGCTAGGCATTACCGAGCTGGTGGACAAGGGTTATATGAACATGAAGCATTTACTACGCCTCATGAGTACCAACCCTGCCAAAATGTACCATCTGGATGCCGGTTATCTGGAGGAGGGTGGTCCTGCGGATGTGATATTGATTGATACGGCAGCGAAGGTCACTGTGGAGAAATTTGCATCGAAGGCATCCAACTCTCCCTTCATCGGCTGGGAATTGACAGGACAGGTGAAGGCCACTGTCTGCGGCGGCAGACTTGCCTATACCAATCTTGAAGCATGATGAAACGGAAGAGATAAGAAATAATAAGATATCATATTGAGATAAATGAGACCAAAAGAAACGAAAGGAAACGAAAGGAAACGCATATGAAACAGAAACAGAATGCAAGGGTACTCTCTCAGCGTGAGACAGCACCGCAGATTTATGATATGTGGATTGAAACGGATTTGGCGGCGCAGGCAAAGCCCGGTCAGTTTCTCTGCAT
>CAZPRB010000071.1:1620-9550 GCA_964588645.1 uncultured Acetatifactor sp.
TGCGTAGTGAAGACCAAAGAGGCGGACCATCATTCTCATGTGCATAATGCACGCATCTGTACGGATGGACCTGTATTTGACGCAGATGAGGTAAATCTGTAGGAATGCTTTTTCAAAGCATTTTTCGGAAGGATGAAGAGTTGGAGGAAATCATATGAATACACAGACAACAATCGCAGGAGTTACTTTCAAGAATCCTGTCATGACGGCATCGGGAACCTTTGGGTCCGGTATGGAATATTCTGAATTTGTGGATTTGAATCAGCTTGGCGCCGTAGTGACCAAGGGCGTGGCAAATGTGCCCTGGCCCGGCAATCCTACGCCCAGGGTGGCGGAAGTGTACGGTGGAATGTTGAATGCCATCGGACTGCAGAATCCCGGTATTGATGTGTTTCTGGAGAGAGATATCCCTTTTCTGAAGCAATATGATACCAAGGTCATTGTGAATGTCTGCGGGAAATCCGTGGAAGACTATGTGGAAGTGGTAGAGAAGCTGGGGGATGAGCCGGCGGTAGCAATGTTGGAAATCAATGTATCCTGTCCGAATGTGAAGGAGGGAGCCATTGCCTTTGGTCAGAAGGCAGATGCCCTTTATAACATTACGGCTGAGCTGAAGAAGCATGCAAAGCAGCCCATCATTATGAAGCTGAGTCCTAACGTGACCGATATCACGGAGATGGCGAAAGCTGCAGAGGCAGCAGGTGCGGACGCTCTTTCCTTAATCAATACCATTACCGGTATGAAAATTGACATCCATAAGAGAAAATTTGCCATTGCCAACAAAACCGGAGGTATGAGCGGTCCTGCAATTAAACCCGTAGCGGTTCGTATGGTTTACCAGACGGCACAGGCGGTTCGGATTCCGATTATCGGTATGGGCGGTATTGCCAACGCAGAGGATGCTATCGAGTTTCTTCTGGCTGGAGCGAGTGCAGTGAGCATCGGAGCGATGAACTTCGTCAATCCTTATACCACAGTGGAGGTGGTAAAGGGAATCGAGGATTATATGCGCAGATATAACGTGGAGAAGCTTACGGACTTAATCGGGGCTGTGCAGGAGTGAAAAGAAGCCCGGCGTGAAGCTTTTAGTTTGTGAATATAAGATAGGGAACCTTCATATACATACTTATATAAGTATCTGTATGGAGGTTTTTTTGTGGAACTGATTAAGAAGAATATACATATGGACCGCATTCGGGCAGATGCAGTCACTCAGATAACTCTGGAGGATGATATGAATATTCCGGACAATAAACCGGACGTGAACAGTATCTGTCTGGAGAAAGCAGTGCCGGTAGTAGAGGAAATTAAGCCGGGCAGCGATGTGGTCAATGTGAGAGGCAAACTGGTTTATCACATTCTGTATCATACTGTGGAGGATGGCAACCATTTGGTATCTCTGGAGGGAAAGATTCCCTTTGAGGAAAAAATCAATCTGCAGGGAGCTTTGCTTTCGGACACGGTAAACGTGGAGGGAGAGGTGGAAGATTTGACAGTCAGTCTGATCAATTCCAGGAAGCTGAGCGCCCAGTCTCTTGTCACTTTGCACGCATGGGTAGAAGAATTGTATGATGAGGAAGCCCCCATCGGCATCTATGGTGATGAGCAGGTGGAGTATCGCAGAACGCCTGTGAATGTGGCACAGATTGCCATCAGCAAAAACGATATCTACCGCATCCGGGAGGAGATTAGTCTTCCGTCAGGTTATCCCAATATTTTTCAGATTCTCTGGGATACCATTTCCCTGAGAGATGTGGAATTCCGTGTGACGGAAGAAAGGCTTGCGTTGCAGGGAGATGTGCATCTGTTTGTATTATATGAGGGAGAGGGAGAAGACCGTCCAATCCGCTCCTTTGAAACAACAATTCCCTTTGACGGAGGTCTGGATTGCCATGGCTGCAGGGATGGTCAGATTGCAGACATCAGGTATCGGATGGGAACAGGGGAGTTGACTATCCGTCCGGACTTCGACGGGGAAGAACGCAATATCGGGTTGGATCTGACAATGGAGATTGTAATCCGCGCATATGAAGAGGAGGAGACAGAACTCCTTTCTGACATTTACGGGGTCACCAGAGAGGTCAGCACGATGACCGGTCCGGCGTTCCTGCGCAGACTTCTTTCAAAGGTGACAGGCAAGCTGAAGGTAACTGACCATATCCGGGTGGGTAACGGCAGCTCTCCCATTTTACAACTTCTTCACAGTGAGGGAACTGTGCTGATGGAACAGCAACAGGTGGTGGAGAACGGTATCATGGTACAGGGAAGTATTTCCGTAAGGGTGATGTATATCACAGGGGATGATGAATTACCTTACAGTGTGACTCGGGCACAGATTCCTTATGAATATACCTTGGAGGTACCCGGCATTGCCGAGGAGGATATGGGAAATGTTCAAGTGAATCTGGAACAGCTGCAGGTGACTATGCCGGATGGGGAAGAAATGGATGTGAAGGCAGTTCTTACCTTCCGTACCACGGTGTTTCAGACACTTCCTATGGAACTGATTACACGGGTGGATGTATCGGATTTGGACAGCGGCAAGCTGGGAAGTCTGCCGGGGATGGTCATCTATCCGGTCAAAGAAGGGGATAATCTGTGGAATATCGGCAGAAAATACTATGTTCCTGTGGATTCCCTGAGGGAATTAAACGGACTGAAAAGTGATGAATTGCAGGCAGGACAGAAGCTATTGATTGTCAAAGAGAGTTGAAAAGGATATAAGAATACATTGAAAATACCTCCGCCCTCTTAAAAGAGAGCGGAGGTATTGTTTAATCAAGCTATTCTTTTTCAGTAGTTGTGAGACCGGCTTCCTCGGCCAGCTTGTCAAATTTCTTCATAACAGCGTCATAGGTCCGTTGGGAGATATCGGGTAAGGAGCCACCCCAGATTTTCTCTGCCTGTTTGTAGCCCTTCTTGAAGGCCTCACGCATCTCCTCAATCTTATCAGGGTCTCCGCCGGTAAGTGCGTTGGCAAACTGGATGATACGGTCTGATGTCTGTTCTACACCCCAATAGCCGTCCTCTGCAATATCAGCCTGTGCCTGTGCTTTGGTGGCGGGGTCTACGGTATAGTTGCCGCTTCTCAAAAACTGCCAGATGTCAGTTGCCTGTCCGAAGGTGGTAGCCTGCTTGCCCAACATCTGCTCCACCAGACTGCGCAGCTGTTCGGTTCTTGCATCGGCATCCGCTTTTAACTTGTTGATTAAATTGGTGTCGGGTGTATAGGTCTTCTTCACCGAATCGGTTGCGGCTTCGTTGGAAGGCTCATAGATGACACCGGTTTCCTCTGTTGCAGAGGTGGTAGTACTTTCGGCTGTGGTTTTTTCTTTTACGGTAGTGGTAGAAGAATAAGCATAAGCAGCCGCTGCCTGTGTTGAAGTAATTCCGTTTACATTCATTTCTATCCCTCTTTTCTGACGTTTAACGTCGAATTCTGCCTTGAAAAATGAATCCACAAGGCGCATCCTCCATGATTGTATTTTACATATCGGCACAATTGACATAAAACTTTATAACATGAGTTAAATTAAATTAATTGTTGAAAGATGTTGTTAACCGTACAATGGTGTGCTATAATTCGAACATGGGAAACCAAAGCCGGGCGGCTTACCCTCTTTTATCGGAGGGGCTAACCCTCCAGACGAAAGAAAGGAGGGCGTTGCCAATGGTAACATATTCTGATTTGATTCGGTTTTGTATACTTATTGTAGCTCTTGTGAGTTTGTGTTATCAGATTTTCAAGGGGAAACGAAAATAGCCGCCACTACTGCCATAGTGACGGCTGACATAAAATGTTAGCTTGTTATTAGGGTAAGCCGTGTCTTTGGCTTCCCTCTTTCTAAGTTCAATATATCACATCAATTCAGACTGCGCAAGCGGTAAATGTCATTTGCGATTGAAAATCTATTATAATCCCTTATTTTTCAAGGCTTTCCAAACCTTCCATAATACTTGATAAACCTTGACAAAATGAAAGTCTTTGTATAAAATTAAGTACAATCCATGTATACAAAATACATTATACGGAAATTGCATGATGAAAGGCATGGTTATTGCGATGAATGCATATCAAATGAAGGCGTATGCCAAGATTAATCTGGGGTTGGACGTAGTAGGAATATTGGAAAACGGCTATCATGAAGTGAAGATGGTGATGCAGACGGTGGGCATTTATGATGAACTGTCCTTCGAAAGGGCGGAATCCGGCATTGCGGTGACCACTGATTCCGGAGAGCTTCCTACAGATGAGAATAATTTGATTTATAAGGCAGCTAAGCTGATGTTCGACACCTATGGAATCAGGGAGGGCATTCGTATTCATTTGCAGAAAAATATCCCCATTGCAGCAGGCATGGCGGGGGGAAGTACGGATGCAGCGGCAACCATGAAAGGTATCAACAGATTGTTCGACTTAGGTTGCAGTCTGCGGGAGTTGATGGAGCTTGGCGTGCAAATCGGTGCGGATGTTCCTTATTGCGTTATGGGAGGAACAGCACTGGCAGAGGGAATCGGAGAGAAGCTGACGGCACTTGCCCCGGCACCGGAGTGCTTCCTTGTGGTGGCAAAGCCGGATATCAATGTATCCACCAAATACGTATATGAGCATTTGGACGCGGAGGGTGTGGAGAAGCATCCGGATATCGATGGTATGGTGAAAGCCATTGCGGAAGGAAGCCTGCAGGGAATTCTGGACCGCATGGGCAATGTGCTGGAAAACGTAACGGTGAAGGCTCATCCCATCATTGATACCATCAAGGAAAGAATGAGGGAACTGGGTGCGGTAGGCAGTATGATGAGCGGCAGCGGTCCCACGGTATTCGGTATTTTTCTGGAGGAAGCCAAAGCCCGGGATGCCTATCAACAGATAAAAGAGGAACAGCTGGCTAAGCAGGTATTTGTCACAGAATTCTGTTAGGGAACAGAGGAAAAGGAGAAGCGGATGCAGGATAATTTACATGTGAGTATGGATGAGTTTCTACCACTTCGCGATGTGGTATTTAACACGTTGAGACAAGCGATTCTCACCGGAGAACTGAAGCCGGGGGAACGACTGATGGAAATTCATCTGGCCAACAGACTGGGAGTCAGCCGTACACCTATCAGGGAAGCTATCCGCAAGCTGGAGCTTGAGGGGCTGGTGACCATGATTCCCAGACGGGGAGCTGAGGTAGCACAGATTACGGAGAAGAGCATGAATGACGTGCTGGAGGTCAGACGCGCATTGGATGCCCTCTGCGTGGAATTGGCGTGCGACCGTATCTCTGAGGAAGAGTTGGATGAACTGAAGAAGGCATGTATCGGCTTCGAACAGGCGGTAAAGACGAAGGATGTGAAGAAAATTGCTCAGGCGGATGTGGCGTTGCATGATATTATCGTGAAGGCTACCGAAAATCAGAGACTGATTCAGCTGGTGAATAATCTTTCCGAGCAGATGTACCGGTATCGCTTCGAGTATATTAAGGATTTCAGCCAGCATGAGAGACTGGTGGAAGAGCACAGAATCATCTATGAAAGTATTGTGAGAAAGGATAAAGAGACAGCATCCGAGGAAGCAAAGACACATATTGATAATCAGAAGAAAGCGATTATCAGGCAGATTCGTCTGGAACGCGAGAAACGCTAGGCATCAGGATGGAATAAACTCTTTTTATTTGGTAATACTCTGACTATCTGAGCCGTGAACATAGTTTGCGGTCACTGCGAATATATTGGAAAGAGGTTATCGGATGAAAAGAAAATGGAACGGAATACGTGTGGCAATGAGCGTCAGTGCGGCAATCTGCTGGTGGGGAATTCTTTATCCGGAGCTGACAATGACTTCGGATACCTATGCTGTGGTCAGTGAGTATGGCACTGTACAGGAAGAGAAGGACATGATAGAATGGAATTCCCGCGAGGATATTTATCAGACACTCCTGGAGACAGACGGAAGCAGAATCCGTTTCAGAAGTAAATTGCTGATGCAGATAGAGAGCTGGATGAAGCAGGTCAAGGAATAGGTGTAAGCGGTGTGGAACAAGGATACGCGAAGGAGAGGAAAGCAATGAATCAGGAAACAGAAAACTCTTTGCAGAAGAGCGCGCCCATCGGTGTGTTTGATTCCGGTGTGGGAGGTCTCACGGTGGCAAGGGAGATTATGCGCCAGATTCCCAATGAGAAAATCGTATATTTCGGAGACACTGCGAGAGTGCCCTACGGCAGCAAATCTCAGGAGACGGTTACCCGATTTTCCAAGCAGATTGTGCGTTTCCTGGAAACACATCAGGTGAAGACCATCGTGGTGGCCTGTAATACAGCCAGTGCATACGCGCTGGATGAGCTGGAGCAGGAGATAGACATTCCCATTATCGGGGTGGTGAAGCCGGGAGCCAAGGCGGCTGCTGAGGTGACGCGCAACGGCAAAATCGGTGTGATTGCTACCGAGGCGACCATCGGAAGCCGGATATATTCCAAGTACATAAAAGAGTTAAATAAGGATGTGACCATATACGGAAAGGCGTGCCCGTTGTTTGTACCTTTGGTGGAGGAGGGACTTTGGCAGGATCCGGTGACGGATGAAATCGCCAAGAGATATCTTGCAGAGCTGATTGACTTGGATATCGATACCCTGATTCTGGGCTGCACCCACTATCCGTTGATTCGCTCTACACTGGGCAGAATTATCGGTGAGGATGTGACGCTGGTGAATCCGGCATATGAGACTGCCAGAGAGCTGAAGGAGCTTCTGGCACAGAGAGGACTCCTGAATGAGGAGGAGCCAAGACTTGGGGAAAATAAATATCAGTTCTATGTCAGTGACGGTGCAGAGAAATTCAAACGTTTTGCCAATTCCATCATTAAGTACGGAATCCTGTCAGCCAAAACCATCAATATTGAGGAATACTGATGAAAGGAAAAGCGTAGTTGCAGTAAGGATGTTATGACATGACAAAAGAGGTTGAACTGTCCATTTCCGGTTTGCAATGGGGAGAGGATATTGAGAAAGCGAATATCGAGACCGTGGTTCAGGCGGAATACTTTAAGAAAAACGACAGCCACTATCTTCTCTATGAAGAATCCACGGAGGGCTTTACCCAAAACACGAAAAACCGCATGAAAATAAAAGGAAAGCTCCTTGAGCTGACCAGACAGGGACTGGTGAGCACACATATGGTTTTCGAGGAGAACAAGACTCATATGACGGATTACGTGACCCCCTATGGGAGGTTTCTGTTGGGTATCAGCACAGAAAAGGTGCTGCTGGAAGAGCGGGAGGATTTCATCCGCATGCTTGTAGAATATAAAATAGAGACAGGCGGAAAGCCTGTCTCTGAAAATAAAATCGAGCTTCATATACGACAAAGGCCGTGATAACCTGTTACTTGATAGGTTTTGCACCGGCCTTTTCCTGTGCGGCCTCCACGGCACGCTTCCAAAGGCTCTTCTTTTTGGTCTCGAGCTTGGCATCATTCTTGCCGTGCAGTCCCTTTACATCCAGCACATAGATACCGCTGACAGAAGCCTTGACTTCCTTCTTGATGGGGATGGAATCAAAGATTCTTTCGTCACACACCAGAGAGAGAATCTGAGGTCCTACCTTTGCCTTGATGATGGGAAGCTTGGAGCCGCGCATCAGCTTGGGGGTCTGGTCAATCACCAGCTGGGGAAGCCCCGATTCTTTAATCTTCATCCTCTTCTTATCAATAATCAGCATTGATACAGTCTGTTTATTTGCCTGCAGCATTTCCTGCTGGTCAGCCTGCTTTTTCTGTGCTTTTTTTCCAAGAAAATATAATACGGCTACGATAATGGCTAATACCACTAAAATAACCAGTAATACGATTGTTCCGGTCTTCATTGTTGTCGAATCCTCCTTTGCTTTATGGGCGATGCCCGCATAGCACATTGTAACACAGTTGGGCAGTAATAGGCAATAAAAATAAAA
>CAZPRB010000072.1:0-2112 GCA_964588645.1 uncultured Acetatifactor sp.
AATAGTTTCCAAAATTGTCCCAACAATAACCGAAAAAAGTTCATATGTCCGAAAGAGTTTCGAAAGTATAATGAACGTATCATAAATAATTTGAAATTTATGATAAGAAAAATGAAAAATTTCTAATTTCTAAAAATGTAATAAAAAAGATAGCGGAGGCATGAAATGAGAAAATTGCTGAAAACAGTACATACCTTTCCGGATGTGACTGTAACGTCCAACATAGACCTGACGGCGGAAGTGAATAAGCGTGAACTTGAAAAGGACGTATATGAATATGAATTTCTGCTGAATTGGGATGAGGAACAGGCAAAGGAGCTGGATTCCAAGGTGGTCATGGTCTGGAGTATTCCCTGCGTTGATGTTCAGTATATGTGGCATCCCAGATGCCGCCCGAAAAGAGTGCTTGATGCAGACTGGAGATTGCAGATCGAATCCATGCTGACAGGTTCTGCACCTTTGGCATTGCTGTTTAACTCTGAGGATTTGAATACCTTTACTTTTGCCACGGACGAGGTGAAGAAGGTGACCAGTGTGCGTTTCGGTGTGGATGATGATAAAAATGCCATTGCCGGCGATATCGAAATGGGTCTGCGTCAGTTCGTGGGAAGAAGCAGTGACAGATTGCTGGTGAGAGCCGACTTTAGAAAGATTCCTTATTATAAGGTGCTCGACGGAGTCAGGGCATGGTGGGAGAAGGTGCTGGATTTGGAGCCTATGCAGGTCCCTGAAATTGCCAGAAAACCCATGTACTCCTCATGGTATAATTACCATCAGGAAATCCATGCAGAGGAGCTGGAGAAAGAGTGTGCACTGGCCAAGGAGATGGGCATGGATACCATTATAGTAGATGATGGCTGGCAGACGGATAACAGTGGCGGCGGCTACGGCTATACCGGTGACTGGGAAGTATGTGCAAGGAAGATTCCCGATATGCGTGAGCATGTAAAACGCGTACATGCATTGGGAATGAAGTATATGTTGTGGTACAGCGTTCCCTTTGTGGGCTACTATTCCAAGAACTGGGACCGTTTCAAGGATAAGGTACTGGTAAATGTGGACAGAAATCAGGCGGGTGTGCTGGATCCCAGATATCCTGAGGTGAGAGAATTTCTGATTAATATCTATGAGACAGCATTGAAAGAGTGGGATTTGGATGGTCTGAAGCTGGACTTCATTGACCGCTTCAAGATGCAGAAGGAAGACCACATCAGTCCTGAGATGGATTATCAGTGCGTGCAGGAAGCTACGGAAAGATTGATGACGGATATTATGAAACGTCTTAAGGCTATCAAGGAAGACGTAATGATTGAATTTCGTCAAAGCTATGTAGGCCCCGGCATGAGACGCTTCGGCAACGTGTTCCGTGTGGCGGATTGCCCCGGTGATATTGCTACCAACAGAATGGGAATTGCAGATTTGCGTATTTTGAGCGGTAACGGTACGGCAGTTCATTCTGATATGATTACCTGGCATGATGATGAGAGCACAGAGGATGCGGCTTTGCAGGTTCTGAATACCATTTTTGGCGTGACACAGTTCTCCAAGATTATCAGCAAGATGAGACCTGAACATAAGGAGATGGCAACCTTCTGGCTTAACTTTGCAAAGGAGAACAGAAAGGTATTGCAGGAATCTGAATTTATTCCGTATGAGCCGCATTTCCTGTATCCGGTCATCAAAGCCTTTGATGACACAGAGGAGATTATCGGTGTATATGCAGGCAATAAGGTGGTTTGCCCTGACCTTCAGAAAGAGAAGAGCAGAATCATCAATGCCACCAAACAGGAGAACCTGTTCCTTTCTGTGGATACTGACTGCGATGTGAAGCTTGTGACATATGACTGCAAAGGCAATGTGACAAAAACAGAAGAGGTGACATGGGTGAAAGGACTTGTACAGATTTCAGTTCCCAGAAGCGGTTTGCTGGAAATCACGAAATGATTTCAAATAAAAACGAATTTTGTTCATGTTTCCAAACGGACCTGAGTAGTAAAATGTCATTAGTTGTAGATGACTTTCTTATGATGAAAAAGTCCTTACGATATTTCTATTAAGGAGTGAGATGATGTTTAAAAAGAAAAAAGCGGCGGCAGCGCCGGTAGACGAATT
>CAZPRB010000072.1:2212-7230 GCA_964588645.1 uncultured Acetatifactor sp.
CAGACAATCCTTTACCTCCCTCACTTCTTCTCATGGGTTGTGCTCGGCGGTATGGTAATTACCTTCTTCTCCTATGCAGGTCCCGTGAACTACATTATTGAGTTGTTGGGCGGAGAACCGATTGGATTCCTGACCAACACAGGCTCGTGGATGGGCGTGTATTTGGGAACCGGTATCTGGAAGGAAATGGGTTACGATGCGATTGTTTATCTGGCAGCGTTGACCAGTATCGACCCTACGTATTACGAAGCTGCGAAAGTAGACGGCGCTACCAAGTGGCAGCAGATTACTAAGATTACAGTTCCTTGTCTGTTACCTACTATCATCCTTATGTTGATTCTTGCAGTCGGTAAGGTGGCAAGCGTCGGATTCGATAGAATTTATGTTTTGACCAATGCAAGCGTTTCCAGCATCACAAACGTTGTATCCGTATTCAGTTATGAGTTCGGTGTCCGCGGAGGAAACTTCAGTATTGCAACAGCAATGGGATTGTTTGATTCCTTGCTCAGCCTGATTCTGGTTCTGTTCACCAACCATTTGGCTAAGAGAACCGACAACGAGTTGTTCTAAACATAAGTGTGAAGGAGAAATGAGACAGTGAATAAGAAATCAGAAGATAGAACATTTCATTTTTTCAATGCCTTGATTGTAGCACTGCTTTGTGCACTGTGTATAATTCCTCTTTTATACACCTTTGCATCCTCTTTGAGTAGCGGCTCGGCGTTGAATGCAAAAAAAGTATTCTTGTGGCCCGTTGACTTTACAACTGCGGCATACAAGCTGTTGATTACCAGAAGTAATATTCTGAATTTGTTTAAAAACAGTGCGCTTGTAACAGTGGTAGGTACCTGCCTCAGTTTGGCTTGCACAATCCTGTGTGCATATCCGCTGTCAAAAAGATATTTGTGGCAGAGAAAGAAGATTTCCTTTTTCATCACTTTCACCATGCTGTTCGGCGGCGGTATGATTCCTACCTTCCTGTTGGTGAAGAGTCTGGGATTGATGAATTCCTACTGGGCGCTGTGGCTGACCGGTTTGGTAAGTCCCTACAACATGATGATTATGAGATCCTTCTTTGAAGGAATTCCTGATGAACTGGATGAATCTGCAAAGATTGACGGATGCGGAGAGTTCAGATTGCTGGCACAGATTTATATTCCTTTGTCAAAAGCGGTTATTGCGACCGAGGTTCTGTTCTATGGAGTAGGCTTCTGGAATATGTACCAGAAAGTAATGCTTTACATTCAGGACAATAAGAAATATACCCTTCCGGTATTTATTCAGCAGCAGGTATTTAACTTACAACAGCTGGATTTGGATACAGTAGAAGCGGCATCTGTAGGTGCCAGTGATATTGTTTCGGAATCGGTGAAATCAGCGGGTGTTATGGTACTGGTTATCCCTATGCTGATTGTATATCCGTTCCTGCAGAAGTACTTTGTTAAGGGCGTAACCTTAGGTGCAGTAAAAGGTTAACCATAAATTATTTTTCAATTTTCAAGGAGGTAAAAAATGAAAAAGAAAAGCATTAAGAAAATTGCTTCTTTGCTGGCTCTGGCTATGACAATGACTACTGTTTTGGCCGGCTGTGGCGGCGATTCTGCCAACGCTCCCGCAAATGAAGCACAGTCTTCCGTTGCTGAGACTCCTGCTGATAGCACAGCAGACTCTGAAGTGGCTGAAGCACCGGTTGAGAAAAAGGGCAGCATCACAGTTATGACCTATGATCGTGGTAATATGCCTACTTCTGAGGGTACCTTGAATGACAACCGTTGGACTACATGGATTCGTGAGAACGCACCTGTAGCTGAAATCGAGTTTGTAGCTATTGCTAAGGCAGATGCTCCTCAGACCATGAACTCATTGTTCGCATCAGGTGAAGCTCCTGACTTGCTTCCCAACTATGAGTCTCTGTTACAGTTCAACCAGAACGGCGTATGTATGGAAATCACTGACGAAATGTTAGATAAGATGCCCAACTACAAGGCTCTGCTTGAGAAATATCCTATGATGGTTAAATCCGGTACTGTTGGTGGTAAGATGGTATACTTTACCAAATTTTCCAACATCCTTCCCAACCATACTGTTGTTATCCGTACTGACTGGCTGAATGCAATCGGTAAAGAGTTGCCTACCACTCCTGAAGAGTTGTACGACATCATCTATGCGTTCACCTACGAAGATCCTGATGGAAACGGAAAGAACGATACATGGGGCGTTAACATGACTACCGACGCACAGAGAGTATTGGCTCATATGTATGGCTTTGGTAACCCTGCTAAATACTACATGGATGACAACGGCGAGTTGGTTTACTGCTGGGATAGAATTGAAAGCTGGTTGGAGTTCGTAAAGAAGATTGTTGACAACAAGTGTGTTAACCCTGACTTTGCTACCATGAAGGGTGACGATGACCAGGCTGACTTCTTAAGTGGTAAGATTGGTATTTATATTTCCGGTAGATTTACCAATGCTTCCAGACTGAACCTGTTCAGAAGCTTCAAGGAAGCATGGCCTGATTGTGTTCTTGATACCTTCGCATTACCTGCAACCCAGTACGGTCAGTACACCGCTTATGCAAACGGTGGCGCTTCCAACGTTGGTTTCATCAATGCAGATATCGATGATGAGACTCTGGATGCAGTTCTTGCATACGCTGATTGGCTGTATGATCCTGCAACCTCTGAGTACCTGTTCTATGGTCCTGATGGCGAGTACAACAAGATTGATGAGAATGGTACCTATGCAATCGTTGATTCTGAGAAGAATGCAGTTGAGTTTGACTGGGCAACTGACTACCACATCATGAAGAATGAGCTTCTTGATGGTAGAGAAGAGCCTATCTCCCAGCATGCAAATGACTGGTACAACTCTTACTTGACCTCTGAGGATCCTATTTTGCATGAGTTCGGTGATTTGTACTACAAGATGTGCGAAATCGTAAACGATCCTGCAACTCCCGATCCCAGAAAGTGGTTGAACGATGGTCTTCCTGAGCTGCCTACAGATCTTGCTTTGATCTCCAGTACAGCTGATACCGAAGTTAACAACATTCTGAAGGCTGCAGTTGGTGATGCTACCATTTCTGCTGCAGACGCTGTTGCTAATGCTAAGGCTGCTTGGTATGATGCAGGCGGACAGCAGGTTGATGACTTCTACAACAACTACTATAAAGAAGCAGGTGATTCCGCTCTGTTGATGGACGACTTCACCAACGCTAAATCTGCACCTGAAATGACTGATGCTGCAAAAGCTAATTCTACGCTTTTCAACTAATGTTATTTAGAAAATAATGAAAGTGGCCATTTCCAGTAAATGGCCACTTTTTTTAGAAGTAAGCTGCTTCCCATGGGCAAATACATTGTTCTATGGTATACTTAGCGGAAAGAGCTGTATGTATCGAATGATGAATTTGCTGAAAGAAAACTTTTGGTGGTGAGGAGTATATTTATGTATCGAGCGATTATTGTGGATGATGAAATTTGGTCTGTGATTGGTCTGAGAAAGATTCTGGAGGAGAATGCAGAACGGTTTGAACTGGTCTATGAGACTACGGATTCCCTGGATGCTCTGGAGAAAATCTGTGAGCTGCGTCCGGATATTGTGTTTACGGATATCAGAATGCCTGAAATGTCCGGCATTGAATTGATGCGCAAGGTAAAGGAACGTGGGATTAAAACGGAGTTTGTAGTTATCAGCGGGTTTGCAGAATTTTCCTATGTACAACAGGCACTGCAGGAGGGTGCAATTGATTATCAACTTAAGCCCTTCGGAAGAGACAGCGCGAAGACCATGCTTGACAAAGTATACACCAAGCTGGAGGGACAAAGAAAGCACAATGATTTTGAGTTCTATACCATGCTCAGAGACAGAAAGGATAATGTGGAAGCTCTGCTGTATGAGAAATTTGGTCATTCTTTGTTTGAGAAGCTGCAAATTGTATTGATGTATTATAGGAATGCGGATTTCAAGAGAACAAGGCTGGAGACCGGAGAAAATTCCCAATCTGTTTTTTTGAAAATCGGTCCCAGAAAATGTATTTATATTGTAAATAGTAATGAAGATAAAACGGACATTCTCTGTGAACAATTAAAATTGTTGGAACAGGAAATTGAGATAGCTGCCATCAGCAGAGTGGGTGATTCCGTTGCCTTGTTTGAGCAGCTGTTGAAAGAGACAGAGATTACGATTATGGATGGCTTTGTATATCCGAATCAGAAAATTTTTAAATTCAAAAGGACTAAGAGAGATATCCTCAATCATGTGGAGGAGCGTATTTCAGAACTGTATGCAAGCAGGAATCTCCGGCAAATCGGTGAAGTATTGATGGGCTTAGGAGGTCTGTTTGTTGAAAATAATATGGGCATAGAGGATGCGGTATATCTTTGGAACAGAATCGCATTGCTCTCTGCAAAATCGGGAAATGATGTTTTTTCCTTAGATTATTTGGATATTTACGAGATGACGGAACGATTTGCCGACATTAATGAGATGTGTAATTATCTGAATATGCAGTGTGAATATGATAAAACGGAACAAATAGGTACTGTGAATGACAAGTTCTTTGAGATGCTGCATTACATAGACAGTAATTATGCAGAGACACTTTTACTGAAAGAATTGTGTAATCAGTTCTTTATCAATATGAGTTATTGCTGTGAATTGTTCCAAAAGCATAAAAATATGACATTCTCACAATATTTGACAGATGTGAGAATCCGCAAGGCCTGTGATTTGTTAAAGTATCATAAGTTGACGGTTGCAGAGGCTTGCGATAGGGTTGGATATAAAGATTATTTCTATTTTAATAAAGTGTTTAAGAAGAGAATCGGCTGCACTCCGGCGGAGTATCGGAAGAATATTATGGTAGAAAGTTGATAGATTATGGTAAATCGTTTAAAGCTGAAGCATCAATTATATTTGTTGGTTCTGATAACTTTAGTGATGTTTTGTGTCTACAGCGTTTTGTACTATGTCAGTTTCAAGTCTATTATCTATAATCGGACACAGTCGACGGC
>CAZPRB010000072.1:7330-9483 GCA_964588645.1 uncultured Acetatifactor sp.
GTCATCATGGGACAAAATCAGTCCATGTATTATTTCGGGTATATTTTCCCGGTGTATGATACCTATTCTGATTTGTCCAAAATCGGTTGTGGTGTCTTCGTGCTGGATACAGAAGAACTGGAGAAATTAGTAAAAATTAATAATATTACTGAGAATTCCTTGTTTGTGATGCTGGACAGGGACAATAATGTTGTGGTCAGTAATCGGGAATATAAGACGGGGGATGTCTATCGGGATATTTTCTGGAAGGAAGATGAGCAGGGTAAAGTGGAGACCGTGGTGGACTATAAGGGCATGGAGTCCATTGCTCAGTGCATGGCGATTGAGGAAATCGGTTGGAAGATTGTAAGCATTATTCCCATGGAGGAGTTGTCCAGCGATATGCAGCAGGTGGTCACCATGAGTGTGATTCTGGCTCTGGTCAGCGGTGTTCTGCTGATGCTGTTGGGACATATCATTATCAAGAATATCACCCGACCGATTCATGATATTGTTGCCTTCTTAAATAAGACGGAGACCAATACCCTGAAGGAGCGGATGGAGATTCCGGTACAGAATGAAATCGCCATTATTGCATCTAATATTAACAACATGTTGGACCGTGTGGACAACATGACGCACAAAATTGTAGAAAACCAGACTCTTTTATACGAGGTAAAGCTTGCGGAGCAGGATGCGGAGCTGGTTGCCCTGCAGAGCCAGATTAATCCTCACTTTTTGTATAATACATTGAATTGTCTCAGCAACATCGGACTGGCATATGATATTCCCGAGGTGGCCGACATTTCGGTAGCGATGTCCAGTATTTACCGGTACAGTATCAAGGGGGACAATCTCGTTTCCCTGAGTGATGAGATTCAGTGCATCAAGGAGTACATGAAGATTATGGATGTCCGCTTCAACGGAAAATTTGAAACGGAGTACAGGATTGACGCATCCTTGATGAAGCTGTACACCCTGCGGATGATTTTGCAGCCGGTTGTGGAGAATGCAGTATATCACGGTATGGAGCAGCGATACGGCAAAGGAAAGCTGATGATAGAGGGAAAGCTATCAGATGAGGACCAACTGATTCTCACAGTGCAGGATGATGGCAAGGGCATGACGCAGGAACAACTGCAGACTTTAAGGCAGACCATATTTGATTATGAGAATGTGGGTTTGTACAATGCCGATAAGAAGAGTATCGGATTAAGCAATATCAATAAGCGGATTAAGCTTCAGTTTGGTAATCAGTACGGAATGTTGATTACCAGCGAGGAAAATGTGGGAACCAAGGTTACCTTGATTCTGCCTGTGATTTATGAAAAATAATCCCTTCTGTTATGGGAGAGACCGGAGAAGAAGATGACAGTAACAACTCAGCCGAATCGATACGACAACAGAATAAGCTTGTTAGCGTACAGCAGGAATATCTGCTATACGAGGGATGTGCCCGGGGATGTTCTGCTGAGCCTTAAGTTCAGTGACAGGACACCGAAGGCGGGGCTTGAGATAACACTTCCAAAGGAGATGTCCTTTCAGGAGAAGGATGTTGGTGTCAATGTCATAGGAAGAGGCGAGGTTTTACTCACAGAATTGGAGCGACAGTTCCCGGGGCGAGCCGGTATCGGCTATCAGGTGACTGTGGGAAAAGGCTCCTTTGAACGAAAAAAAGACGGTGCCTGTGTACTGCGAATCAGCGATGTGGACTTACGGCCGGATAACGGTGCGGATGTGCAGGTTCGGATTCCGAAGGTGGTGTTTGACAGAGAAGGAATCTGTCAGATAAAGATTCGGGGAAGTGCAGATATGGTCGGTCAGCAGGCTTTCGTAGAGGCGAGCGTGGAGCTGTCGGTGGAAAATGGTGTGACGGATTTTCACAGAGTCCTTTCCGACACCTTGGTGTATGATACGCAGACGGAGGACACACAAGCAGTTTTCACCTGGACACAGACAGAAGCCGCCACGGAGCTTCATTTATTACATTCGGATAATTACGGGAAATCATGGGGAAGTGCTCTGACAATTGCACCAACTGAGACCAAGGTGCAGGTGCGCGATATGGAGCCGGAGAAGGAGCATTGGTTCTGCCTGGAGGTGACAGGCGGACCGCGTGAGGGACGCTCTAACATTGCGAAGGTATATTCCGGCAAGTATAATGTCAGGACTGC
>CAZPRB010000073.1:0-9458 GCA_964588645.1 uncultured Acetatifactor sp.
TCCTGTCCTCGTCATAATGATAATCAATGCTCTCCAATTTCGCTACAATTTCTGCCTTCTCCACATCCAAATCCTCACACAGCTGCTCCAGATTTCCGTAGAAATCTCTTAACTTCAGATTCACAAAGCTTAACAGCATCACCGGGTCCTTGGGTATCATATGCCTGATTCCTCCGCTTCTATTCCTTTATAGCTTTCTTTATAGCTTTATAATAAGCCACTATTTTCCTGCGTTCAAGCTTTCTTTACAGACCAGATCGTCGCCTTCCACAGAAATCTGAAGCGTATCTCCCGATTCCACCTTGTCGGCAAGAATCATTTTGGCCACCAGCGTCTCCACATGCTTCTGAATATAACGCTTCAGCGGACGTGCACCGTATACCGGGTCATAGGCATTGTCCACGATAAATTTCAGAGCCTCATCTGTCAGCTCAATGGACACATTTTTATCCTCCAGACGTCTGTTCAAATCCGAAACAATCAAGTGGACAATACCGCCGATGTTGTCCTTGGTCAGTGGCTTGAACATAATTGTCTCATCCAGCCTGTTCAGGAATTCCGGTCTGAAATGAGCACGCAGCTCATTCATCACCTGCTCCTGTGCATCCGCCCTGATACTTCCGTCCTCCTCTATCCCCTCCAGCAGGTACCCTGCACCGATATTGGAGGTCATAATCAGAATGGTATTCTTGAAATCCACCGTTCTTCCCTGCGAATCTGTCACACGGCCGTCATCCAGCACCTGCAGTAAAACATTAAATACATCGGGATGGGCTTTCTCAATTTCATCAAAAAGCACTACGCTGTAAGGCTTCCTGCGCACTGCTTCCGTCAGCTGTCCTCCTTCCTCATATCCCACATATCCGGGAGGCGCTCCAATCAAACGGGACACGGAATATTTCTCCATATACTCGCTCATATCAATACGCACCATATTATTCTCATCATCAAAAAGCGTTGCCGCCAAAGACTTGGCAAGCTCTGTCTTACCCACGCCGGTAGGTCCTAAAAACAGGAAGGAACCGATGGGCTTGGAAGGGTCTTTAATCCCTGCCTTGGAACGGATGATGGCCTCCGTCACCTTGGTAACACCTTCCTCCTGACCAATCACACGCTTGTGCAGTTCCTCGTCCAAATGCAGTGTCTTGTTGCGCTCGCTCTCCGTCAGCTTCGCCACAGGAATACCCGTCCAACGGGAGATGATTCTGGCGATTTCATCCTCCGATACCTTCTCATGCACCAGAGATAATTCCTTGTCACCTACATGCGTCTCCTCCTGCTCCAGCTGCTTCTTCAATGCAGGCAGTCTGCCATAGCTCAATTCCGCCGCCTTCTCCAGATTGCCTTCCCGCTGTGCAATCTGAATCTCACTGTTCACCTCATCAATTTCTTCACGCAGCTTGGAAAGCTTATCCACGGATGCCTTCTCATTATCCCACTGTGCCTTTTTGCCGGCGAACTCCTCCTTAAGCTCTGCCAATTCCTTCTGCAGATTGGCAAGACGCTCTTCACTTAAACGGTCTTCCTCCTTTTTCAGAGCGGTCTCCTCAATTTCCATCTGCATAATCCTTCGCTGTAATTCATCCAGCTCCGTAGGCATACTGTCAAGCTCTGTCTTAATCAGCGCACATGCCTCATCCACCAAATCAATGGCCTTATCCGGCAGGAATCTGTCCGTGATATATCTATTGGACAGCACGGCTGCACTCACCAGGGCATTGTCCATAATCTTCACTCCATGATACACCTCATACCGCTCCTTCAGACCACGCAGAATGGATATGGTGTCCTCCACAGAGGGCTCCTCCACCAGAACCGGCTGGAAACGCCGCTCCAGTGCGGCATCCTTCTCAATATACTGCCTGTACTCATCCAGAGTGGTGGCACCGATACAGTGAAGCTCTCCTCTCGCCAGCATAGGCTTCAACATATTGCCCGCATCCAGCGCACCATCTGTTTTGCCTGCACCCACAATGGTATGCAGTTCATCAATGAACAGAATAATCTGACCGTCACTATTTTTCACATCCTCCAGAACCGCTTTCAGACGTTCCTCAAACTCGCCACGGTATTTGGCACCTGCCACAAGTGCACCCATATCCAATGCAAAAATCTTCTTATCCTTGAGTCCCTGAGGCACATCTCCTCTGACGATACGCTGCGCCAGTCCTTCTACCGCCGCAGTCTTGCCCACACCGGGCTCACCGATTAACACCGGATTGTTCTTGGTCTTTCTGGACAGGATTCTGATGATATTACGAATCTCACTGTCTCGACCGATGACAGGATCCAGCTTCTGATTTCTTGCCTTCTCCACAAGATCCTGACCGTACTTCTCCAAGGTATCGTAGGTTGCCTCCGGATTGTCACTGGTGACACGCTGATTCCCACGAACCGTGTAAAGCACCTTCAGAAAACGCTCTCTGGTAATACCGTATTCCTTCCAAATCTGCGCAAGCTCCTTGTTGGGCTGCTTCAGCATGGCAAGGAAAAGGTGCTCCACGGATACATACTCATCTCCCAGCTGCTTTGCCTCATCCTCGGCACCAATCAGTACCTTGTTCAGATACTGCCCCACATACGGCTGCCCGCCCTGCACCTTCACACGCTTCTCCAGCGCCTGCTCCACACGGTTGCAGAAATGCTCCTTCTGAATCTCCATCTTCTCAATCAGCTTTAATATCAAGCTGTCCTCTATGGTCAAAAGGCTGTAGAGCAAATGCTCCTGCTCAATTTCCTGATTGCCATATTCATATGCCAGCTTCTCGCAGCCTTCCACAGCCTGCATAGACTTTTGTGTAAATTTTTGAATATTCATACAATCCGCCTCCTTATCACAAAATCGTACTTGTTCTATAACCACTATAACACACATAAAGCATAAATCAATAAAATAAATATAAACTTTTTCTAAAGCAATCGCAACAAAAAAGAATCAAATCAAACATGCATTCCGGCATATTGACCTGATTCTTATTCGTCTTGCACAGTGCATTACAAGCCTGCACTTTACTTTATGGGCTTGCACAGCGCAATCAAATCGTCCACTCTCGCTGTAGCCAGACACTCCACGGTATCAGAGGCTCCGTAATAGATTTTGACCGTTCCGTCATCCTCCAAAATCATACCGCCCGGAAAGATGACATTGGTGCGGTATCCCTCTTCCGCCTCATAGACTGTCTCCGGTGCAATCAAAGGCTCCTGATACATACCTATAATTTTAGACGGATTCTCTAAATCCAGCAGCATAATGCCTGCACAGTAACGCTTCTGCCAACGTTCCTCCCAGCCGTTCTTTCCTCTGTCCGGATCCACATCCACAGAATGGAACAGGGTAAGCCATCCAGCCTCCGTCTTCACCGGCGGTGCGCCGGGACCGATTTTATCATTGGCATAGGGCACATCCTCCACTCCCATGACAAGCTCCGATTCCCCCCAGTACTTCATATCAGGGGACTTGGACATCCACATGTCAAACCGATGCTTTCCCCCGCGGGAGTATACCGGAAACGGACGCTCCAATCTCACGAATTTCCCGTCAATCTTCTCCGGGAACAATACCATATTGCGGTTATCCGGCACTGTCATAGACAGAATCTCTATCGACTTAAAATCCTCTGTCACAGCGATTCCTCCGCGCAGGCCGTGATGTGTATCCACCGCAAAGCAGAGGTAACACTTATCGTCAATCACTGTCAGACGGGGATCATACACTCTTTTAATTTCCGGGTCCTTCATATCCTCCACGGTCAAAAAAGGCTCCTCTTGCACCTCCCAGGAAATACCATCCTCCGAAAACGCCAGACCGATGATACATTTGTCAAATTTTGCTCTGCCGTCAAAGCGATAATCATTGCGGAAGGCCATGACGTATTTCCCCCGATACTTGGTGACACCCGCATTGAAAATACAATCCGCCTCGTAGGGAATATCTTTTTTACTCAATACAGGCTCTCCCCCATTGTAACGGGTAATCACTTCACTTGACTTTAATTCCGGCAACATTTTAGGCATCTCTTCTTCTCCTTATTCCTGTTATTCCTGCGCCAGTATGGCGGCAATTTTCTCTATCATCTCATCTTCCTTCAGACGGAATTTGATTTCCACACGCCTGGATGCCGCCATATCTACCTTATCGGTGACCTCTCCGGACGCTGCTGTGACATAAATGGGATTGCTGCAGGACTTACCGTTGACGGTGAGCAGCTGCTGCAGCTGCTCAATCTCCGTTTCATTCAAGCCGTTGTCTGCATCCAGACAGAAGTCTGCCACCGCGTTGGCACGATTGTAGGAAAGCTCCATATTTCCCTTATAGCCGCCGTCGGTATCCGTATGTCCCTCGATAATGATTTCCGCAATGTAGCCGCGATACTGTTCCTGTAATAGCACCCCAAGATACATGGGAATGACCTCCTCCAGGGATTTCTTGCTGTCAGCGGTCAGAGTGGCACTGTTATACCGGAACAATACATCTGAGGAAAAGGTGATGGAGCCTGTCTGCGCATCCACGGACATGCCGGAATTGTTAAATCTTGTCTGCAGGGCTCCGATAATATCGGTTCGGATTCCTACAATATCCTGCAATTCACTTTTGGTGGCGGCCAGTTCCTTTTGCGCACCTTCGATTTCCAAATATGCCTTATTCAATTCATCCTGTGTTAACGCAGCCCGGTCATATGCCTGCTGCAGCTCTGCCAGTGAAGCAGCCAACTCCGCATTGGACGCCTCCAAATCCAGCTTGGACTGTTCCAGTTCTGCATTGGAGTTGACCAAATCATTTCTTGTGGCATCCAGCTGTGCCTGAGCCGCACTCAAATCCAGTCTGGCCTGTTCCAAATCATTTGTTTTCTGCCTGTAAATAGCCAGCGTTATTGCAATAATTAATATAAAAATCAGTAGGAGCGCTGCCATCATATCCGAATAGGATTGCCAATAGCTATGCTCTGAAAAGGCCTCCCTGTTCTTTCGGTTATTTCTCATATGTACTCCTCATCCGTTCAAATGTGTACAATTGGTTGCTGATATCATTGCTTATCTCATCACAGGTGGCAGATAATTGCTCCTTCTGTGCATTCAGTTCCTTCGCAAATGCTTCCTGCTTTTCCATGAGCTTACACAGAGTCTCCCGCGTATCGCGATTCATCTCAACCAGAGAAGCGGTAGCCTCCACCAGCTTTCTGCTGCTGTCCGCATAAGCCTGCTGTGCTTCACCGGTACTGTTCAACGCACTGCCCAGTTGTCTGAACTGCACACCCATCAGCTCATCCATCTGTGCCATAAAGCGCTCCACAATACGCTCCACACCTGCAGTCTGTTCCATGGCATTTCCTTTCAACAGTTCCATCATCTGCTTCATGGAATTCGCCATATTTGCCTGATATACCAGCATTGCAGCCGAATTTTCATCCTCCGTGGACACAGGCGGCATTGCAAACTGCCGGAAGGCATTCAGGAAATTTTCCAGCTTATCATAGGCATCCGCCATAATGCTGCGATACACGAAGTTAAATACCAGCGAGAAAAAAATACCGTATACCGAGGTATGGAAGGCAACCTTCATACCGGATAACAACGGTCCCACATTATCAGAAATCGTAAAAATATCGTTGCCGTCAAAGGAACCCAAGCCCATGGTCAGCCCCAGAAAGGTTCCCAGAATCCCCAGACCCGTCAAGGTACCGGACATACCCGAGTTAAAAAAGGTCATTCCGATTTTGTCCAACAGATTCTCGTTGATATACTCCTCCAGATCACAGGAATTCACGTAGCCCCGCTTCGTCTTATAGCCTCTCATGCGCAAACGGAATTTGTTGAAAGCCAAACGCAGCTGCTCGTTGGCAAACACATCCTTGCGCTCCTGGTACTCTGCCCACAGATTCCTTCCGTCTGCCTCCTTACACTCCCTCTGCATCCGTTCTGTCACAGAAACCAGCTCGTCGGTGCATCGGTTTAACCTTGCAAAGCTGAAGGCTGATATCACAAACAGAATGCCAATCACAACCAAAAAGCCCACATTAATCAGAAGATTCACCATGCCGGTGCTCTCCCCCGTGAACACACCGTTTATATACAAAATAAAGGCAAACATCAACACATACACAAAAAACAATACATAATATAATTTGTTCTTCATCCGTCCTCCAATCCCATGACATATGCATGTAACACCGTGAGTATCTGAATAACTTAAATCTAGCATATTTTGTCATTCAAAACAATGTCAGCATCCATATCTTAAGAAAAATTTAAGGGGATTATTTGGTTACGATGCCCTTTACCTCATAGCCTGCATTGGTCACTGCAGCACGCAGCACCTCATCCGTCACTTCCGCATCCAGAACCACGGTGGCAGTCTTCTCTTCCAGACGCATCGTCACCTCTGTCACACCGTTAATTTCCTCCAATGCCTTTTGCACTCTTCCTGTACAGTGTCCGCACATCATTCCTTCAATTGTCATTACCTTAGTCATCTTCTGACTCCTTTCTTCTGTAGGCTCGTCAGCTTCCGTTCTCGCCTCCTCTGCGAACCCGCTTTTAAAGTTTCTTAATCTAAGAGCATTTCCCACCACGAAAATGCTGCTTAAGCTCATGGCTGCCGCTCCGAACATAGGGCTGAGCCGCAATCCGAAGGCGGGGTACCACAGTCCTGCTGCCAGCGGAATGCCGATACTGTTGTAAAAGAATGCCCAGAACAGATTCTGCTTGATATTGCGAATCACGCTACGGCTCAGCTTCATTGCCGTCACAGCATCACGCAGGTCACTCTTCATCAGAACGATATCCGCACTCTCCATTGCCACATCCGTTCCTGCACCGATGGCCATACCCACATCCGCCGCTGCCAGAGCAGGCGCATCATTGATGCCGTCACCAATCATTGCCACCTTATGCCCCGCAAGCTTCAGCTCACTGACTTTCTTCTCCTTATCGGCAGGAAGCACCTCTGCCACCACTTCATCCACATGAATGATGCGTCGCACAGCCTCTGCCGTACGTTTATTGTCTCCGGTGAGCATGATGACCCGCACACCCATTTTCTGCCATTCGAGAATGGCCTGCGCTGAGGTTACTCTGATTTCATCCGCCACACCGATAGTTCCCAGCATACACTTCTCATCTGCCACGAAAAGCACTGTCATTCCTTCGTCCGCCATATCGGCAATATGCTGTTTCCTGCTCTCCTCTATGGGAATGTGATGCTGTGCCAGATACGCACAATTTCCCACAAAATACCTTGTGCCGTCCACAAGTCCTTCCACGCCTCTTCCGAATTCCGCCCGGAACTGTTCTGCCTCAGGGACAATCAGCCTTCTTTCCGAAGCATACTTCACAACCGACTCTGCCAAAGGATGCTCACTCTTTTTTTCCAGCGCAGCCGCAATTTGTACCAAACCATCTACAGACAGCTCCTCCGTATGCAGCCACACTCCCATGACCCGCAAATCCCCGGAGGTAATGGTACCGGTCTTGTCAAGCACCACCGTATCAACCTCTTTTGCCTGCTGCAATGCTTCCCCGGACTTAATCAGAATACCGTGACTTGCACCCACACCGGTTCCCACCATAATTGCCACCGGTGTAGCCAGTCCCAGCGCACAGGGACAGGAGATGACCAGCACCGCGATGGCAGAGGAAATGGCAAACTCTGCTCCGGCTCCCGCAATGAGCCAGCCTGTCAGGGTGACCAAAGCCAGCCCCATGACTACCGGGACAAATACGCCGGCCACCTTGTCTGCCAGCTTGGCAATTGGTGCTTTGCCGGCACTTGCTTCCTCCACCAGACGGATAATCTGAGCCAGCGTAGTGTCCTCGCCCACACGGTTCGCACGACACTTTAGAAAGCCTGCCTTATTCATGGTAGCCGATATCACTTTATCTCCCGTCTGCTTCTCCACCGGCACACTCTCTCCCGTGATGGCAGATTCGTCCACGCCGGAATAGCCCTCCAGTACGATGCCGTCTACCGGAACCGACATCCCCGGCTTCAGCAGAAAAATATCGCCTGCCTGCAAGCTCTCCGTCGGTACCTCCCGCTCCTCACCGTCAGCCGTTACCAGAAGTGCCGTCTTCGGCGATAAATCCATCAGCTTCGTGATGGCCTCGCTTGTCTTTCCCTTCGAACGCCCCTCCAGATATTTTCCGACTGTTATCAGTGTGAGAATCATTCCTGCAGACTCGAAATACAGGTCATGGGAATACCGCTCTGCCAAAGCCATGTCCCCATGTCCCATGCCGTAGCCCATGCAGTACATGGCAAAGATGCCGTATCCGATGGATGCCGAGGCACCGAGGGCAATCAGGCTGTCCATATTAGGGGAAAGATGTCTCAATGTCTTAAATCCTACAGCAAAAAAATTTCTGTTCATATACAAAATCGGCAACAACAGTAAAAGCTGTGTCAGCGCATAATTAACGGCGTTCTCAGTACCGTGCAGCGTATTCCTCACAAACGCAGGAACCGGAATTCCAAACCAAGCATGAAACATCGGAAACATAGCCACATACATAAGCGGAATCAGAAATCCGATGGAAATCCCAAGCCTCCGTCTCATGGCATGGTCCGCCTCCTCTGCCCGGGTTTTCAAGCTGCCCCTTTCCGTCTTTTGTCCTGCCGGAGCAGACACCACGGGAGCTGCCCCGTAGCCCGCCGTCTCAACAGCGCGCACAAGCTGCTCCCCGGCAAGTATCTTCTCATCATACTCCACCTCCATGGTCTCTGTCAGCAGATTCACGGAAGCCTCTTTCACGCCTTCCAGCTTATTTACACTTTTTTCCACATGGGAAGAACACGCGGAACAAGTCATTCCGGTTATACGATATCGCTCCTTCACGTTGCATCGCCTCCTTCGAATCAGTGTCTGCCATCTCTGCCTGGCGACACTATTTTAATTTCTTAATTAATTCTACCGCTTCCTCCACAATGGTCTCATTGCCGGATTTAATCTGCTCCACCATGCAGGTCTTCATATGCTCTTGCAGAACCACATATCCGAAGGCCTGCAGCGCACTCTCTACTGCCGCAATCTGGGTCAGAATGTCTCCGCAGTAACGGTTCTCATCCAGCATTTTCCCAATGCCGTTTAACTGCCCTATCATCCGGTTCAGTCGATTCTTCAGCTGCTTAACCTCCGTTTCCTGTCGCGGCGTATCCTTCTTGTGACAGCAGCATATGTTCTGCTCCTTTGGTTCATCCGGTTGATTGATATCTCTCTTATTTGCTTCTTCCATCTTCTGCCTACCTCACCTTTGGTCATCGCAATTCATCGTTGCTTACAAATACCCCACGGGGGTATCTTGTTCCTTTCATAAAATATACCCCCGCAGGGTATTTGTCAAGTACGATATCTATCTTTCCATACTTTTTGCAGATAAGCAGAAAATATACAGCTAAAATCCTTGCTTTCTACGGCAAAAAGTTATTGACATTGCGATAAGTGCAATGGTATACTACAAGCGTA
>CAZPRB010000074.1:0-9292 GCA_964588645.1 uncultured Acetatifactor sp.
TGGTTAACTGTATCTTAGACTAAGCAGACTCGAAACGACTTCGTCGTTCCTCGTTCGCGTTGCTCGTCAGAAGTTTATCTGCACATCTGACCGTGCAAGCACGGCATCTGCGCATCCAAACTTCTGACTCTGCTTAGTCGCGCAAAAAAGTCCGCTCACAAGAAGCGGACTCGTATCTGACGATAATCAAATCCTCTTATTGTTCGAAATTACTCGCTCAGGGAGGCACCTTCCTTCATAAGGGGTTGCCGTGGTTTCATCGATCCTATGTATCTCCGCCACTCTGAATAAGAGAAAATCTTCGTGCCTTCCGGCACGAAAGCACAATATTGAATTTTCAAATCAATCTTCACGCACTACAATACTATGAACAGGGCATATTGTCAATAGCTAATTGCCCGTGTATCTCATAATTGCACGTGTATCTCATATTTTTTATAAATTCTCCGCAATACCTGCCACCGGTTATCAGCCTGTCTTTAACTTGAACTTCCGGAATTCCCGCTCCGTCTCAATCATCTCAATCTGAGCGCCCAGATTTTGAAGCTTCAAATGAAAATCCTCATATCCCCGTTCGATATAACGGATATCATCCACTGTGGAATAACCCTCCGCTGCAAGTGCCGCAAGCACAAGTGCTGCGCCGGCACGAAGGTCGGGAGCGGACACACTTGCTCCGGTATATTTGTCTGTACCGTTGATGATAGCGGTATTGCCTTCCACCTTAATACTTGCACCCATGCGGGTCAACTCGTCCACATATTTAAAACGATTCTCAAAGATACTCTCTGTTACAATACTGGTCCCCGCAGACAGCGCCAATGCCACCGTAATCTGGGGCTGCATATCCGTAGGAAAGCCGGGATAGGGCAATGTCTTTACATGGGTATGCATCAATGGCTTGGATGCCACCACGCGGATACAGTCATCCGCTTCTTCTACCTCGCAGCCGATTTCCAAAAGCTTCGCGGTAATGGACTCCAAATGCTTGGGAATCACATTCTTCACCGTCACATCACCCTTGGTGATAGCCGCTGCAAACATAAAGGTACCTGCTTCAATCTGATCCGGAATGACAGCATACTCTGTGCCGTGCAGTCTGCTTACTCCCTTGATACGGATGACATCCGTACCGGCGCCTTTGATGTTCGCACCCATACTATTCAGGAAATTGGCCAAATCAACCACATGGGGTTCCTTCGCCGCATTCTCAATAATGGTCTGTCCTTCTGCCATCGTAGCTGCCATCATGACATTGATGGTAGCGCCCACGCTCACCACATCCATATAGATATGGCTTCCCACCAGTCTCTCTGCATGGGTTTTGATCATACCATACTCAATGCGGACATCTGCTCCCAGAGCCTTGAAGCCTTTAATATGCTGATCAATGGCACGGCATCCGATATCACAGCCACCGGGAAGTGCCACCTCCGCATGCTTGTATTTGCCCAAAAGCGCACCTATCAGATAATAGGAGGCTCTGATTTTCTTGATATTATCATCCTCCACCACCAGATTACTGATGTTAGAAGCGTTGATTGTCACTTTATGACGGTCGGTGCGTTTCACCATGGCACCGATATTCTCCATTGCACGCAAAAGTACATTTGTATCACGCACATCAGGCATATTCTCTATATATACGGTCTCATCCGTCATTACAGAAGCAGCAAGAATAGGAAGCGCCGCATTCTTGGCACCTCCTATTTCAACTTCTCCTACTAATGGACTACCGCCTTTAATTGCGTATTGTTCCATCTATCTATACCTCGTACTCAGGTTTCTGCTAACTTCAATTCCCTAACCCCGCCGGATAAACCGGTTTCTCTTAATGCACTTATACCACATTTTGGCGCATTTGTAAATAGAATGCATGTTCCCCTACTGCACGTTCCGCTACTGCAGGTACTTCAGCGGGTTCACCTGACTACCGTTAATCAAAATCTCAAAATGAAGGTGGGGACCCGTGCTGACACCGGTATTACCGCTGAGTGCAATCCTGTCACCCTGCTTCACCGACTGTCCTGCCTTCACCAGCACCTTGCTCAAATGTGCATATCTGGTCTGTCTTCCGTCCTCATGGTCTATATAAACCACATAACCATAGCCGCTGCCCCAGCCTGCCTTGGCAACGGTACCGCCGCAGGAAGCGTACACCGCGCTTCCTGTAGGAATAGCCCAGTCAATTCCTTTATGGTAGGTACTTGCGCCCTTCTTGGGAGCGTTTCTCTTTCCGAAGCCCGAAGACTGACGTCCGCCGGAAATGGGTTTGATATAGGTGGGAGGAATCTTGGTCCCCCGCTCCACAATCTTCGGAACAGCTTCCGCAACAATTTCTTCCTTCAGAAGCTCTCTGGACACCTCCTTGTCATTCAGATAGGAGACATCCGCTACCACCCTGCGGAAGCCGGCAGACGGTTGCTGAAGAACCTTTGTCTGCGTGGTATACCAATCGTTGTTGTCAATGTATATTACATCCGCATCATAAATCTCTTCATAATAATTCTGCTCTGTGCGAGTCACCGAAAGCTCCGGCTCCGGCACAGTGATAATCAGCATATCACCGATTCGGATGGTGGAATTCTCATTCTCCAGCGTCTCACTGTTCATCTCAATAATTTTATCTATAGGAATATTGACTTTGATGGAAATTTCCGACAGGGTATCTCCCGCCACTACCTCATATTCACTTGGAGTCTCCTGCTCCTTGGTCACCTCATCAATCGCTGTCTGCAAGGGTGTCAGCTGGTTCTCCGGCAGGTATGCCTCCACGATTTCTACCTCTTCGGCAAAATCCATGGTTTTAAGCCCCAAGTCAAAATCCTCAAAATCCATCTCTTCCTTCTCTGCAGCTCCGTAGCCCATGTCGGCAAGCAGAACCTCAACCCCTGCCTCCGCGTAGGTATTTTTTCCCTCCTGCAGGATGGTTTCCTGTTCAACGGTATCCACGACATTGGCTGTAAGCACGTTAAACTCACGCATGGCGTCATGAACCAGCTTCACTTGGAATTTCTGCTCGCTATCATATTTATCCACCGCTGCCTGAAGAAGTGCCTGCACCTCATCCGCGCTTGCCAGATTCACCATATACTCATTGACCTTCATCGTATAGGCGTGCTGCATGGTCTCCCGGATATTGTCCCGCAGCTTGTCCTCCATTCGGGCAATCACCGTGTCCTCATCATCAATCCTGCCCCACAGCACCTCTTCCCCGGTCATGGTCAAGTCCGCCTCCAGGAAAACCAGCTCCTCACTTTGTGAAGCAATATTCTTCCGCGCCTCAATCAGCAATTCCTCTGCACGCTCCGCCTCTCCGATTGTTCCCACTTCTTCTCCGGCAATATACACATGAAAGAAATTCTCGCCCGCACGCTCAAAAACAAGAAAACCATTTGTCAAAAGCGTATAGCCGAAGAGCGCCAGCAGCGTAATCTTAATATATGTAAATTTTATTTTTTTATAATGACATGTAATCTTTTTCATCAGTTTTAAAATTCATTCTATTTCTTTTTATTTTTTCGCACACTGTAACCAAAGGTACCCAGCTGTTCGCCGCAGCTTAAGTACGCCCCATGAGAGTATACGATGGGTTCCGCCTTCTCCAGATGAAATTTGTGTTGGTCATCCATATATTTCTCATCTGCATGAACCGCCACAACATCCGCAAGGAACATATCATGGGAGCCCAGCGGAATCATCTCCTTCACCCTGCATTCAATATTAACAGGGCTTTCTCCTATCAGAGGAGCCCTGACCACTGACGCCGCAAGGGGCGTCAGCTTCATCTCTTTAAATTTATCCACATCCTTACCGCTTTTCACTCCGCAATAGTCCGTGGCATATACCAGCTCTCTGGTAGTGAGATTAATAACAAATTCCCCGGTTTCCTTCAAAATGGGATAGGAATATCTCTCCGGTCGCACGGATATGGATACCATAGGGGGATTGGTGCACACCGTACCCGCCCATGCAATGGTGATGATATTGTTTCTGCCGTTCTTATCTGCCAGACTCACCATCACAACCGGCAGGGGATAAAGCATATTCCCCGGCTTCCAAATTTCTTTTGCCATATTATTTCCTAAATGATACCCTAAATTACATGAAAATATACAAGCACCTGAAATGCAATTCCGGCTCCAGACAGAATCAACGCCGCAATCGACACACCAAGGACTGCACCTAATTTACCCTTCAAGCCCTTGATTTCCGCCACAATATTCTCACTCTGCTTCCCGTTCTCTTCCACAACCACAGCCTGTACATTGCGATATACCTTCACACATTCCTTATGTACATTGTCACCCACTGCAATTATTTTTCCATCGATAGTCTGTTCCAGCTGATTCCAGTTCTCACTCATGCTGCTTAATTGCAGCCCGATGGATTCATCCAGCTGTTTCCAGCTCTCACCCATGCTGCTCAATTGCAGTCCGATGGATTCATCCATTTGATCCAGATTCTCGTTCAGACGGTTCACCTTCAGTT
This sequence comes from uncultured Acetatifactor sp., assembly GCA_964588645.1. GTDB lineage: Bacteria > Bacillota > Clostridia > Lachnospirales > Lachnospiraceae > Acetatifactor. The sequence continues at coordinate 4,492 of CAZPRB010000074.1, forward strand.
CAACGGACTGTTTCAACTGCTCCAAAGCAGTCTGTAATTCCTCATTATCCGAGGAAACCGCCTGTATCTGATGGAGCTTCGCACTGCCTTCATCCACCATCTGCTGCAATCGGTCCAGAATATCGCGATATTCCTTTATCTGACATTTTAATTTCTTCATTTCCTCTGCATCAGCAGCGCTGTTTGCCCGAATCATCTCCTGTGCAGTCAGCTTCTGCGCCAGCTTATCCATAAAACTATCCATCCATTTCCCTCCAAACATATCCACCTGTCACTTCCTGTCAATCGCTTCTGTGGTTTTCATAAAGAATTAACTACATTTTAGCATTTTTTTGTTTTTCTGACAACTCCAACTCATCATTCGTAAAAAAATATGTTTTCCATCATATTTTTGTGCATTTTGTATATTTTATTTTGCTATAAAGGTTTTGTTTCTGTAACATTCACCAAGTTTTTACAGCTTATTCATAATTTGTTCATATTTCCTTGCTATACTGAATTTGTGGTTGATGAAGAGACAAACCACAACAAACATTTGGATATTAGATAATTTTTTCATAATAGCCCAGGCGCCGAGAGGTGTCTGGGCACTCCTCATTTTAGGAGGCCGTACTGCTATTATCTCTCCGATGACACCAAAGCTTTTACAAAAAGAAAAACATCTCCCGTCAAATGAGAGATGTCTCTTCCTCTATGCTTCTTCCTTATTGTGACTGATGGCCAGAATTTCCTCATTCAGCGACAGCATTCTCGCATCCAAATCAGATACCATCTTCGCACATTCCACCAGCTCATTCTTGATATGCTCCGGCGCCGAGCCTTCAAACTTGTAATGAATCTTATGCTCAAGGCTTGCCCAGAAATCCATTGCTACCGTACGAATCTGAATCTCCACCTTGGTGTCGACAATCTTATCAGAAAGATAAACCGGAACCGTCACAATCATGTGGTAGCTCTTGTAACCGCTTGCCTTGGGATATGTAATATAATCCTTGACTCCAACAACCTTAATATCCCGCTGGTCACTTATCATGTCCGCAATGCGGTATATATCGGAAGTAAAGGAACAAATCACACGAATGCCTGCAATATCATTTACATGATTAATCATATTTTCAATCGTGGATTCATACCCGTTTCTTTTTAATTTCTTGACGATGCTCTCCGGGGTCTTGATTCTCGCCTTAATATGTTCTATGGGATTGTACTGATGCACATGCTGAAACTCATCATTTAAGATTTCCAGCTTGGTCTGAATCTGTCTCAGTGCCGCATTGTATATCAGGGTCACTTCCTTCCAGCTATCAATTCCGTCCCCATGCTCTGTTCTTATTTCCATCCTAACTCCTTTAAGATAATAACTTGCTGTTTCTTCTTATCCAGTATAGCATAAAACGCAGCATAAATGTATGTTTTTCAAAAAACTTAATCCTTTTTTAAGATTACGCTTAAATTTGGCATTCTGCCTATTTCAAAGCAGGCACTTTCATGCTATACTGTAATTCCTGAAAGCAGTAAGATACCATGGGCAGGCGAAAGAGAGGTGGCATTCCATGTTCCGTCTATGGGCCAAAATAATTAAAGACAATCGTATGCTGCGGGACATCTGCATTGAGGATGCCGGAGCGGACACCCGCACGCATAAGGTTTTCCATGCCTTAGAGCAAATCTGCTATGAATTTGATTTAGGAAATCCCATATGGCTGGATAAAACAATTACCGAATTCAAGAGGCACGATAGAGCCCGCTTTACGCAGGATCATTTCATAGAGGCAATTGATTTTGATTACTTGGAAATACAGGTAATTGAAGAGGATTAGAACACACAAGAAATGCGTTCCAGATGTCACATTTTCCACGGACATTTGAGACGCATTTTATTTTTTTGAAAAAAATATTGACTTCTGCGGTTCGCACGTGTAATATCATAATTGCATCAAGTAGTTTTGATTACTACTTGTCATGGATTGTGAATTTCTTTTTACGTTTTTCTTTTCTATTTGGTATTATTTAACCAATTTTGAACATAATAAAGTAAAATCAGTAACAGGAAAGGTATGGTGACTTTTATGCAGATAACAATCAGAGAACCCGGAAGTGCTTTCACACACTTTATTGCCATGATGCTGGCAGTATTTGCTGCCGTCCCTCTATTAGTAAAGGCCGGTGTATCCTCCGGCGGAAGAGAATTTACTGCCCTGCTTATTTTCATCAGCAGCATGATTCTTCTCTACGGAGCAAGTGCCACATATCATTCCGTAAATCTGTCCGGAAGATCCCTTCGATTCTTCCGCAAGCTCGACCATATGATGATATTTGTTTTGATTGCAGGCTCCTACACACCCATATGTCTGGTGATATTGGGCGGTGAACTGGGCTATGCGCTTCTCACCGTGGTATGGGGTATCGCCCTCGTGGGAATGACCATTAAGGCCTTCTGGATTACCTGTCCGAAATGGTTTTCCTCCGTCATCTACATCGCCATGGGCTGGGTCTGCGTATTTGTGTTCGGCAGGCTGTGGGATACCTTACCTGCCGCTGCCTTTCTTTGGCTGTTGGCAGGAGGCATCATTTACACGGCGGGCGGAATCATTTATGCCCTGAAGCTGCCTATCTTCAATTCCAGGCATAAATCCTTCGGCTCCCACGAGGTCTTCCATCTCTTCGTCATGGGCGGAAGCATCTGCCACTTTATCTTCATGTATTTATATGTAGCATAGAAAGCGGGTGCCGGTTCAGGGAAACTTCCTCCCCAAATCGGCACCCGGCGTTTTACAATACCACTCCGTTTTCCTGCAGCAGCGCTCTGGCACTTTCGACAGAATCCACACCTGTCATATTCTTAATCGGTGCAAATTCTTTGTTTCTGACAACCTCGAAGGGCAGGCAGCTATCCATCTGATGAATCATATCAAGAACCAGACTTTCATACTTATAGCCATTGGGCTCCTCCGGCTTCACCAACTGTCCGTTCTCATTCAGGTACGGTATCTTCTTTTCCACAATATGCAAGGGCAAACTACCCTCAAGAAGCTTCTCCAAATCAGCCTCACGGAACAAATAGTTTAAAATAACGCCGAAATTATATGCCGGCTCCCCTTTCGCATCCTTGGCATTCATCATGTCTTCTGTCAATTCATAATACTCTACAATAGAGGGTCTGCCATCCTCAAGGCACATAACGCCCACCTTCTCATCAGGCGCATTCTTACGAACCACCTTGGAACCAACCGCACAGTTCTTCTGAATGGTTGCGCCTACAAAGCACGGGTCCGCGATGCGCTGCAATACATTATCCACAGAAAAGACATTCAACCATTCAATGCCGTTTGTGCGCAGCAGTTCCAACAATCCCGCTCTCTTCATTGAGATGAACCAACCACCGTTTCCGTTGGGGGAAGTGGAAAGCTTTCCCTTCTCCTCCAGATAAATCTTGCCTTCATAGTCAGTAGCCGCTGCCATCTCCTGTTGAAAGAAATGCACATACTCCTCTTTGTATCCGAAGAAAGCATGCTCCTTTAGGAAACGAATGGTGGCATCATTATTTTTGTCACTGGTCATGACAAACAAATGCACCCAGGCATCTGCCTGATGAACCACTTCCATCAAATTGTGAATCAAGCATTCAAAAATATATAAATCTCTTGTGAGTCCAACATTGTACATGCCCTTGGGATTGTCAGAACCAAGTCTCGTACCCATACCGCCTGCCAGAAGCACAGCTCCTACCTTGCCGGCACGAATTGCTTCCAGACCCGTTGCCACAAAGCTGTCATGGTTTTGTGCAATCTCATCCACCTGCAATGCTGCCAGCGGAGCAATCTCCCCTTTCTGTGCCAGCTTTTCTTTATTTCTGCACGCCTCCAGAATACTCATGTCGGTCGCTTCAATCTGCGCTAACAATGCCTGCTTCTCTTCCCCGGGAAGCTCCTCATAGTATCTCAACAAATGCTCCTGACCATACTCAGCAAGCTTCTCCTTCGCCTGTTCTAATGTCATACTTATACTTCTCCTCTTTTTTACTTACGGGCGTTCCCGTTCTTTACAGTATACCGCAATTTGCACAATAGCGCAATGTTAATAAGTTGTTAAGACGCCGTTAATAAGTTGCAAAGACTTGTCGTTTTCTATTTTCTCTCATCGCAAAAAAACTTATTATTATGCTAGTTTATTTTGTTGAAAACGATCAAATCTAATGAAAGGCGGTACCGATATGAGTCCCTTAGTTCTTGTGATTGCAATTGTGGGTGGAGGCATAGGCATTTTGTCTACAGCATTTTTGACCATCAGCTTTCCGGCTGTTATCCTTTGGAAAATCTATCGCAGAATTCGCTACTCCATTCCTATGACCAAATAACGACCCTATCAAAAGTCATATTTAAGAAGCCATAAAACAGAAGTGACCGAAAAGGAATCCCACGATTCCCTCTTCGGTCATTTTTGCTGTCAAGTTACACCTTATGTAAATATTTTTCACGGGTGGCAAGTCCGCCTCTGATATGTCTCTCGGATTTATTTACGTCCAAAACCCTTCTGGCCTGCTTAGCGAGTGCCGGGTTTATCTGCATTAACCTGTCAGTGACATCCTTATGTACCGTACTCTTGCTTACGCCGAATGCCGTTGCTGTCTGCCGCACAGTAGCGCTATTTTCGATAATATAGTTAGCTATGCCAATGGCACGCTCCTCAATATAATCCTTCAAAGGAAAACCCCTCAAAATACTTTTTTACATTGTATGAAGCACTCTAAGGGGTTATGCAGGTTTTTGTCTGATGGTTGGCGACTTGCTATTCTTCTTTT
>CAZPRB010000075.1:0-9225 GCA_964588645.1 uncultured Acetatifactor sp.
CCCGTGACCTCCGCACTACCAATGCGACGCTCTACCGACTGAGCCACAGCAGCTTACAAGGGACTACACTCATGCAATCACCGTCCTTCATTCTATCAAATAGCCACTTGTTTGTCAACCAAATTTACACTTTTCTTCACACAATTCCTCCAAAACACTCTGATATACCAAATTTCGGATTTGCCCCGCTTCCATTCCGGAAATACTGTCCTCTGTCACACACATGACATAGGATAAGATTTTGGAGAAAAGAGTATATATCATATAATCTGTGGGGAGATTCGTCCTGACCTCTCCGCGCTTTCTTGCTCTTTCCACCATATTTACGAAAATACCTATCGGAAGATACTGTCTGGCATCCTGCGTCTGCATCTTCTTCTGCACCAAACGGCTGAAAACAGAGGTATCCGTCATCACATGAATAAAGCGAAGCAGGTAAAACTGTTTTGCACTTTTGTTTTGCACTTCCTGCAGCAGAAACGCCACCTGTTCTGCGAAGCTGTTCTGCAAGGAAAGGGCAGTATCTATTTCCTCCACTGCCTTGCGCATATAATAAATAATGGCACACGCTAAAATCTCATCCTTGGTGTCAAAGTACTCATAGGCAGTACCCTTTCCGATGCCTGCTTTATCCGTGATGGTGGAGACGCGGATATCCTTGATATCCACGTTCTCCTCTATCAGCTGTCCCACAGCTTCATACAGCAACAGTACCTTAGCCGGCACCTCCTGCATGCTTTCCAGACCTGTTATTTTTCCCATGCTTCCTTACTCCTCTTGCTTTGCATGTTTTTTACGATTTTTCAATTTATCCATAAGTCCCATGAAATCATCATAGATACAAGGAATGACAATCAGGGTAAGGAGGGTACCGTAAAGCAGACCACCGATGGTTACTACGGACATGGGCTTCGCCATCTCCGACCCCATGTCGTCACTGAATACCATTGTGGACAATGCCAGAATGGTGGTCAGTGCAGTCATGAGTACAGGGCGAAGTCTGGTTCTTCCCGCCTCAATAATCGCCTCACGTCTCTCCATTCCGTTGTCTATCAACTGATTCATATAGTCAATCAACACAATACCGTTATTGACAATAATACCGGACAGCATGACAAATCCTATCAGTGCAATGACACTCACTTCGCTTCCGCTGATAAACAAGCCCATAAAGCCTCCCGTGAAGGCAAGGGGAATGGTGAACATAATGATAAACGGTGACATTAAGGACTGGAACTGTGCAACCATAATCAAATACATGAATACCAAGGCAAGCAACAGCATCAACCCAACCTGTTCCATGGCATCATTAATCATCTCATTCTCACCGGAGAATACCAGATGATATCCGTCGGGCAAGTTGTAGCTTTCCAGTTTTTTCTCCACATCTGCGGATACCAGACCCACATTATACCCCTCTGCAATGCCCGCAGATACTGTGATATATCTGGTCTGATCCACACGATTAATGGATGTCAGAGAATGTGCTGTCTCAAATTCCGCTATCTCAGACAGCGGAAGCGCAACACTTTCTCCATCTTCATTGGTTCCGGTAATCTCAATCTCCTTTACCAACTCTCTGGTAAGCTCCATATCGGTTCCGTTCATCACATATACGGGATAGTCCTTATCCGCTGCTTCCAGAGTGGTTGCCGTACCTGCATCTGCAAGCTTTCCGGCAAGCTCCGAAAATACCTGTGCTACCGTCAAGCCATAATTCACTGCCTTATCACGGTCTATTATCACACGCAATTCCTCGTCTGCCTCCGCGAGACCGTCCTGCACATCCGTTGTACCTTCCACGCTTTCCACAACGGCTGCCACCTCCCCGGCAATCCTCTGCAGAGTATCAATGTCACGTCCTCGTACCTGAATGGAGATACCGCTTCCGCCAAGTGCCGACATATCCATACCGGAGGTCTCCACAGAAATCTCTGCGTCCGGTCCCGCTGTCTTTTCCATGATAATTGCTGCAATTTCTTCATTGCTCATGGTTTTCTCTTCCGATGTGACTACATAAATCGTAGTGGCATTGGAAGCTCCGCCTGAGGAGCCTCCCAGCAGCGACAGGGTTGAAGTGCTTGCCATGGCACCTACATCCTGCACGTCCTCAATTTCCATGATGGCATCCACTACCCGATCAGTGATTTCACCTGTCTCGGAAAGTGTGGCATCCTCAGCGGTCTGTACCGTTACCGTAAGCTGTGTAGAATCCATTTCTGACATAAACGCGGTTCCGTTGGACATGGCAGCCACAGCACTTCCCACCAACAATACCACTACCAAAATATATACTACCGGCTTCCATTTCAACGATGTATGCAATACCTTTCCATAAGCGTTAATCATTCCGGTAAAAAACTTTCCGTCCTTCTTCTCTGTGGATTTGGTAAGCATCTTAGAGGCCATGGCCGGTACAACCGTAAGTGCAATCACCAGACTGGCAAGCAGGGAGTACGCAATGGTCAGACCCATATCCACAAATAACTGTCTGGTAATACCATCCGTAAATACAATGGGCAGGAATACACAGATGGTAGTAAGGGTGGAAGCCATGATGGCACCGCCCACCTCCCGTGAGCCCTCAATCGCTGCCTCCTTCATGGAATATCCCAATCCTCGGAGACGATAGATATTCTCGATAACTACGATAGAGTTATCCACCAGCATACCGATACCCAGTGCCAGTCCTGACAGGGAGATGACATTTAAGGTAACTCCGCTGAAGTACATACATACAATTGCGGTGACCAAACTAATCGGGATGGAGAATGCAACCACCAGCGTAGGTCGTAAATCCTTCAGGAAGAGAATCAATATAATCACGGCAAGCAATGCACCAAACAGAATATTGTTTATGATGGAATCCATTACCAAATCAATATAAATACCCTGATCCATCAAGGTGAGCATGGTAAGTCTGTCATCCTGCTCCATCATTTCTGCGAACCGCTCTGCCAAACGGTCGGACACCTCTCCGGTGGAATATCCCGTCTGTTTCTGAATGCTCAGCATGACACCCGGGCTTCCGTTGACATTGGTATATATCTCATCGGAATTGTCCGTGTAGAATACATCTGCCACATCCGCCAAGGTAATAACAGGTACTCCCTCCATATGCATATCCAGCAAAGGCATGGCATTCAGCTCTTCCAAGGTAGAGGGCTTATCACCTACTCTTACCAGATACGCAACACCCTCCTCAGTCACATAACCCGCCGGCATGGAGAAATTCTGTGCTGTCAACAGTCCCTTTACGGTATCCACCGTCAGGATGTTGTTCATATCAGCCTTCTTGTAAGCGTCTTCCTTGGCATCCGCCAGCTGCTCCTCGCCGTCAGCCAGCTGTTCCTTGGCATCCGCCAGCTGTTCCTCTCCACTCTTCAGCTGTTCCCATGCGGAATCCAGCTGTGCTTTGGCTAGCTCCATCTGATATTCTCCCAGTGAAAGCTGTGCGCTTGCATTGGCAAATTCTATCGCTGCGTTCAACTGCCCCTTCTCAATCTCCACCAGACCGGAGTTCACCAATGCCAGCTGCTCCTCCAACGTGGAAAGGGTCTGATTGGCAATTCTTTCATATGCGGCATATCCCATGCCGTTTGTAAGAGAATTCAGAGCATCCTCCAAATCCGTCTTCTGTTTTGTCAGTTCTGTAGCACCGGCAGCGGACACGCCGTTCAGTACCGTGCTAATCTGCACAGCGTTATGGGCATCCGTCCAATCCAACAGCTTCAGACCGTTTATCATAGCGGCAAGTGCTTCGTTGGTGGCTGCCATCTGAGAAACCACAGCACTCTCCGTATAGGACTTTTTCAGGGCTTCCAGCTTCTCCGCATTGGCTGCTGCACCTGTCAAATCACCGCTTGACACACTGGCAGTCAGACCCGCCAGCGCCGTCTGATAGTTAGCAGGTGCTCCCAGAAGCATATCTATGTCACTGATGCTTGCTTGCAATGTCCTCGCCGTGGACAGGTTGGTGGTCATATTCATCTTGGTGGCTTCCAAATCCGTCTTTGCTGTCAGCAAATCCTTTTTGGTAGCAGCAAGCTGATTGATGGTATCATCACGTTTGCCTGTCAACTCTGCTTTTCCGTCATCCAGTTTTTTCTCATTGTCCGCCAATTCCTTGCGGCCATCGGCAATTTCCTGTTTGCCGTCAGCCATCTCCTTCTCACTGTCTTCCAGCGACTTTCTTCCGTCCGCAAGCTCTTCCTCTGCCTTTTTCATCTGCTCATCAATTGCCGCAAACACCTTTTCATTGATGGCATCCACCTTGTCCTGACGGATGATGACATTGACACTCTCCTCCAGCAGGCCTACCGTACTGACGCTTGCTACACCTTCGATACTCTCAACCTCCGGTGAAATTGTATCTGTCACATAGGCACTGATTTCCGCATTGTCCATGCCGTCCACACCTACTGCCGCAATCATAACCGGCAGCATATCCGGATTCATCTTAATCATGATCGGATTCCCTACCGAATCATCCCAGTAGGATTTAATCTGGTCCAGACTCTCCCGAATCTCCAAGGAAGCCGCATTCATATCTGCAGACTGTGCAAACTCCAGGATGACCACGGAATAATTCTCACCGGATATGGAGCTGATTCCCTCAATATTGCTGATAGTGGCCATTCCGGCCTCAACCGGCTGAGTGACTACCATCTCCACCGTCTCCGGGCTCGCTCCCGGATAGGTTGTCATAACAATAATATACGGTAAACTGATATTGGGAAGTAAATCCGCAGTCATCCGGGTAAAAGATACAACACCCAGAACGATAGCAAGAACGACACCCACAAGCACCGTATACGGCTTCTTAACACTAAATTTTGATATCATCTGTATTCTCCTCTAAAAATCTGTCCGACCAGTCGGTCAGTTTTTTCATTGACGATTATACTTCCCCCTTTGTATGAAAGTCAATAAACAGGAACTCATAATATTATAAAAAAAATATAAACATCACAGCATTTTCCTGATTTTACTTTTCAGACGCTGCAGGGCATTATCCGTGGATTTGTCGTCCCGTCCCAGCACCTTGGCAATCTGGGTATAGCTCATACCCGTCATATACAGGTCAAGTACCTGTTTTTCAAAGGAGCTGAGTTCGCTTTCAATGATTTGCTCAAGATATGCCACCCGTTCTTTGTCCAAAAACATTTCTTCCGGGTTCAATTCCATGGGATTGGCCAGAGCCTCTAACAGACTGGGCTCCTCCCTGTCCTCTGTCACAGGATTCCCATAGAGAGAGATGTATGTATTCAGCGGAATATGCTTCTGCCGCTTGGATGCCTGCACTGCAGTGTACATCTGTCTGCTGATGCACAAATCCGCAAAGGTGTAAAAGCTGGCATCCCTGCCGCTGTCGTAATCCCGCACAGCTTTAAAAAGGCCAATCATGCCCTCCTGAATCAGGTCCTCACTGTCCCCTCCCAGAATATACATCGACTTAGCCTTGCTGCGTACCAGAATCTTATATTTATCGCAGATATAATCCATAATGCATTCTTCACCGCTGCGCAAGCTGTCTATCAGCTCCTCGTCCGGTATCTGCTCATATTCAGAATATTTATCGGTCATTTCAATCCTCATTTCTCCCGGGTACAGTCATTTATCTCCATACCCCGGGGATTATCCCAGACGCTGTCTCACGATTTCATAAGCAAGCACTCCGGCAGCAACAGACGCATTCAGGGAATCAATATCCCCCTTCATGGGAATGGATGCAACCATATCACACTTTTCCCTGACCAGACGGCTGACGCCCTCTCCTTCATTGCCGATGACCAGACCAATGGGGCCCTTCAGATTCAGCTGATACATGGTCGTACCGCCCATATCCGCACAGACAAACCAAAGTCCCTCTTTTTTCAGTTCTTCGATTGTCTTGGAGATATTGGTCACCTTGGCAACAGGGGTGTAATTCAAAGCACCCGCAGAAGTTCTGGCTACCGTTGCCGTCAAGCCTGCTGCACGGTTCTTTGGGATAATGACCCCGTGCGCTCCCGCCAGATTGGCAGTACGGATAATTGCGCCCAGGTTATGGGGGTCCTCAATATTGTCCAACAGGAAAAGGAAAGGCTCCTCACCTTTATCCCTTGCCGCCTGCAGGATATCCTCCACCTCCGCGTACTCATAGGCTGCGGCATAGGCGATTACCCCCTGATGTCTGCCGGTCTCCGACATCTGATCCAAGCGCTCCTTGGATACGAATTTCACCGGCGTATCATGCTTCTTTGCTTCCCTTTTAATCGTCATCATGGGACCGTCCTGACAACCGTCCAATATGTAAATTTTGTCGATGGGCTTCCCGGAACGGTACGCCTCTATCACAGCATTTCTGCCTTCAATGGTAAACTCCTGATATCCCATGGCTTCTCCTCTCCTATATCTCCATGCCGATTGCGGCGATGCCCTTTTTCACCAGATATAACAGCCTGTCCGTCTGACCGGTCAGATACAAATAACCTATCAGTGCCTCAAAGCCGGTAGCCTTGCGGTAATCTCCCGTAGACGCATTCTTTGCCGTCGTGTAGGATTTGGCATTTCTGCCCCGTTTGTACACCGCCTCCTCATCCGCAGTCAGCTCCTCCGAAAGAGCCTGAATGATAGCTGCCTGGGTCTCTGCCTTCACATAGCGCACCGTCTTCTTATGCAGGTCATTGGCGGAACGGTTGGCACGTTCCACCACCACGCTGCGTATCACCAGTTCATAAATTCCATCTCCTATATAAGCCAGTGTCAACGGGGAATACGCCCGCACATCCTGTTCCTGACAACCGAAAACAGTCTTTATCTGCTCCAGCAATCCGTTTTGTCCGTCAGCCTTTATGCTTTCTTCCATTTGACACCCTCTCTTGTATCTTCCAAAATGATTCCCTGCTCCAGCAGTTCATTTCTGATAGCATCAGCCAATGCAAAGTTCTTTTCCTTCTTAGCCGCTTTCCTCTCCTCAATCTTAGCTAAAACATATGCCTCCAGCTGCGCGTCAATACCGTCCCCGGCTGCTTCCTCCTTTAACAAATCCAGACCTAACACATAATCAAAGCTATCCACAATGGCACGCTTGGTTGCATCATTTAACTCGGCCTTCAGCACGTCATAGACAAGGGTGATTCCCATGGAGGTATTGACATCATTGCCCACTGCCTCCACAAATTTCCTTCTGTATTCCTTCAACGCTGTCTCGTCCACAGCGCCATCCTTCTGCAGGTCGGCAATACGCTTCTTCAGTTTCTTCAGGGTTCCCGCTGCCTGATCCAGTGCCTCATAGGAGAATACCAGCGGTTTACGGTAGTGGGACTGCAGACAGAAGAATCTGTACGCAAGGGGATCATAGCCCTTCTCTTCCAATAGGGAAACTGTCAAAAACTCTCCCTTGGATTTGCTCATTTTGCCGGACTGATCATTCAAATGGTGTACATGGAACCAGTAATTACACCACTTGTGTCCCAGATACGCTTCACTCTGAGCAATCTCATTGGTATGATGCGGGAACATATTGTCGATACCGCCGCAGTGGATATCCATGTACTCACCCAGATGCTTCATACTGATACAGGAGCACTCAATATGCCAACCGGGATAACCTACGCCCCAGGGACTGTCCCATTTCAAGGCCTGATCTTCAAATTTGGATTTGGTAAACCACAGTACGAAATCATTCTTGTTTTTCTTATTCGCATCCTCAGTCACATCCTCACGGACACCTACCATCAGCTCCTCTTCGCTCTGATTGCCGAACACATAATAATTGCTCAGCTTAGAGGTATCAAAATAGATATTCTCACCGGACTGATAGGCATAGCCCTTATCCAAAAGCACCTGAATCATCTCGATGAAGCTGTCGATACAGTTGGTTGCAGGCTCCACCACATCCGGAGTCTTAATATTTAATTTTGCACAGTCTGAAAAGAAGGCATCGGTGTAGAATTTTGCAATCTCCATGACTGTCTTGTGCTCTCTCTTGGCACCCTTTAACATCTTATCCTCACCGGTATCCGCATCGGAGGACAGATGTCCCACATCTGTAATATTCATTACACGCTTCACGTCATAATCTGCGTAACGCAGAATCTTCTCCAGCACATCCTCCATGATATAGCTTCTCAGATTGCCGATGTGCGCAAAATGATACACGGTGGGACCGCAGGTATACATATTCACCTTGCCCTCCGCATTGGGTACAAATTCTTCAATATTTCTGGTCAATGTATTATAAAGCTTCATTCTTTTTCTTCTCCTTTTCCTTGTTGCGCAGAACCTTCATCTCATCCTCAAGCTCCAGTAGCCTGTTCGTAATCTCTGCATTGGCCTTCTGCAGACCCGCGATTTCTTCCTTCACCGGGTCGGGAAGGTCTATCTGATTCATGGTCTCCTGCGGCAACGCCACATTGTTGCGCTTCACCACACGTCCCGGCACGCCCACAACGGTAGAATTGGGGGGCACCTCGCTGAGGACCACACTACCCGCACCGATTTTGGAATTGTCGCCGATTGTGAAGGAGCCCAGCACCTTGGCGCCTGCACTAATCATGACATTATTACCGATGGTGGGATGTCTTTTCCCATGCTCCTTGCCGGTGCCGCCCAGGGTCACGCCCTGATACAGCGTCACATTATCTCCGATAATCGTGGTCTCACCAATGATGACACCGTTACCGTGGTCGATAAAGAAGCCTTTGCCGATTTTGGCGCCCGGATGAATCTCGATTCCTGTTTTGCGCACCCCTCTTTGGGAGATGTATCTCGCCAGAAAATAATGCTCCTTCTCATAAAGCTTATGCGCCAGACGATAGTGCAGCATCACCTTAAAGCTGGGATACAAAAGCACCTCCATAGATGAATGGATGGCAGGGTCTCTCTCCCGTATAATGCGTACCTCTTCTTTAATATTTTGAATCAATCCCATATGCTACCTCTTTCTCACAAAAAAAGCGCGGATAAACTCGTACCTAGAGACGAATTTATCCGCGGTTCCACTCTACTTAAAGACCTTACAGCCCTTCTCTTTACATACTTAACGCGTACCCACGGGTTCGGATACTAAATGCTTTCCCTCATTCCCCGAACCGGCTCACGAATGCACTTCCTTTTCCTACGGCAGAAACCACTTCCAGCCCATGATGGTTCCTCTCTGATGCCTTCTGCAAAAAGTACTCTCTTCGCTCACAGCCTTTCCTGCATATGAATTCTCACTACTTTACAGAATATGCAATC
>CAZPRB010000076.1:0-9051 GCA_964588645.1 uncultured Acetatifactor sp.
AATACGGTCTCAAAGCAGCACGTCGTGCTCCTCAGTTCTCAAAGAGATAATTCAAAAGAATATCAGAAAAGAAAAACAAACCCCGAAAATTCTATATTTTCGGGGTTTTCTTTATCCAATAAGTAAGCTTGCGAAGCAGGGCATAATACCCCGAAAACGGAATGGCAACGTAGCTTAGTTTTACAGGAACGGCCGCTTATTGAGTACAAGCTGCAGAGGCTTGGAGGTTCTGATATAGCCCGGTAATGCATCCTGCAAAACAGCTAAGGCACATACAATAGCAAACAGATTATGCAAGTCGTTAAGCGCTTCGGAATTTTCGGGATTCATAGCCAAAAGCTGGGGAATAAATCCGTCAGCGATTTCCTTTAAGATTTGTTGTGTCTCATCATATTTGATTCCTCCTCGTTCCTTAATTGTTATAATAGTCTCTTGCAGCTGCTTCCATCAGGAGATAGAAGGCCTGTCCCTCCGGTGCGATGCCGGGTTTGTCGAAATGGGGGGCGCCGCAGACGTTTTGAACCAGTCCGTATTGGTCAACTGCACGGTTGGCAGCATTTCGAAGGGTTTCGGCGTACTTGAGATAGTCTGCAGGCAACCATCCGCCCTGCATGCCTCTGTAGAGAGTGTATGCCAGCATTTGGGAAAGGTTTCCCTCCACGAAGGTGTCCGTATTGTCAATCACATCGTGGAACAGACCATCCGGTGTCATATAAGACAGTACGGTATCAATCAGCGGAAGGAGGAACGCAATCAGTCTCTGTCTGTCCGCTTCATACTCTTGCGGAAGCGCTGCAATCACACGGGCGATGCCTGCCATAGCCCAGCCATTGCCTACGCCCCAGGCGTCTTCGCGAAGAAATACTTGCTTGGCATCATCCCACTGATGACTGAACATTTTTTTCTCCGAGTGAAAAAGGACCTTGCAGTAGCCGGCGATTTGTTTGATGGCAGCAGTATAATGTCCCGCATTTGCGAGGAAGGGCGGAAGCATATACATGGAATCAATCCAAAATTGTGTGGAATCAGCAAAATGATATACAATACCATCTCTGTTGGTCGGTGCGAGATGAAGTGCCCAGTTGAGAAGCTGTTCATAGGCAGATGTCAGCTGAGCATCCCCGGTTGCACGAGAGGCGGCAAGCAATGCCTCACCAACGGAGCAGGGGTCTGTGGATGCAGTTCCGCCATCCAATACTGCGGTACGCCCGTCCGGAAGACTCCGATAGGCGGCTTCCTTTGCCATTGCAATCACGACGTCCATGTCTCCCTGTTCCAGAAAAGCCTGCATGGCTACGCCCTGTTCCCAGGAATGTCGTTGCATGGAGAGCAGGGAAAGCTTGACCGTTTTCAATACTTGAGCGTTATTTTCCATAGGTTCTTCTCCGTTTCTGCCATAAGGCGTGTTCTAAAGAAATGATATGTTCTAAAGAAATTATAACTTGTTTAATTCCACCGGTTCATAATCCTGTAATGGGGCTAAGAACCCCCGCTGTTTCAGGGCATCGTGGATGTAATCCAGTATCTCTTCGCTGTCGGCCGAGACGGTATGGTAATGGTACCCGGAGGTTACGTTCATCAGCAGACTTGATTTTCCGGAGATCAGATTGTCCATAAAGCGTTTGACATCCAGACGCGAGCGGATGTTTAGGGGGGCTTTCACGATATCATAAATCCTGTGTGACACAAACACGTCGTCCACGCGTCCGCCGCAATCCACAATCAGGGAAAGCTCCTCCTCCACTTCCGCTTCTGAATGAATCACCTTAAAAACACGGCTCACGGAAGGTAGCTCGGAAAGCAGATAGCCCTGACTGGTGGCAAGAATGGGATAGGCATTTGCACGTAACAAAGCCATGTCCTGTACAATGACCTGACGGCTGACACCCAGTTGCCCTGCCAGTGCGGTTCCGGAGAGAGGTGTCTTGCCTGCCCGCAGCAGTTCTATAATCTTTGTTCTTCTTTCTTCTCCGTTCATGGAACAGCTTCCTTTCTACCAGGCAATGGGATGCAGATTTTTTAAGGATACATCCAAAATGGGCGCAGAATGGGTAAGCGCTCCGGAGGAAATGTAGTTTACCTTTAAATCCTTGATTTTCTCGATGTTTTCTTTGGTCACATTTCCGGAAATCTCTACTTCTGCGCGTCCGTCGATAATATCCAGCGCTTTCTGCATCTGTTCATGGGACATGTTATCCAGCATGATGATATGTGCGCCTGCCTCTACCGCTTCGCGGACCATTTCCAGATTTTCCACTTCTACTTCAATTTTGCGCACAAAAGGAGCGTATGCCTTTGCCATTTCGATAGCCTGGCGTACGCCGCCTGCGGCACCGATATGGTTGTCCTTCAGTAAAACACCGTCGGACAGGTTGTAACGATGATTGTTACCGCCGCCTACACGGACTGCATATTTCTCAAAGAGGCGGTTGTTGGGAGTGGTTTTACGGGTATCCAACAGCTTGATGGAGGTTCCGTCCAAAAGGGAAGCTACCTTATTGGTATAGGTGGCGATACCGCTCATGCGCTGCAGATAATTCAAAGCGGTTCTTTCGCCGCTTAAGATTGTACGGATGTCGCCTGTCACCTTGGCAAGAAGTTGTCCCTTGGTTACAGTGTCTCCGTCCTTGGCTGACAATTCTACCCGGGTAGTCGCATCCAGAAGGGTAAATACTCTTGCAAAGATTTCAAGTCCGCAGATGATACCGTCTTCTTTACAAATCAGGTCTGCTTCCCCCGGCTGCTTCACGGGAGTGACGCTGTTGGTGGACACATCCTCACTGGTAATGTCCTCGCGCAATGCGTTTAAAATCAAGGGGTCAGCGTTTAAGGTTAAGGTAATAGGGTTGTTCATTTTTGTTTTGTCCTTTCTGCAAGTTTTCTGTTAGTTTTCTATTAGATTCTATTAGATATGGTAACTTCGTTTCAGTGCTTTTCGTAATGCTCTGTCAAATCCAGCGCGGCGCGTTTCGCGAATACCAGACTCTCCAAGAGGGAGTTGCTGGCAAGGCGGTTTTTGCCGTGTACGCCGTTGCAGGCTGTCTCACCGATGGCATAGAGGCGTTCCATGGAGGTCTTGCTCTCGTGATTCACCCATATTCCGCCCATGAAATAATGCTGGGCGGGAACTACGGGGATGCATTCCTTAGTTACATCATAGCCCATTTTCTTGCAATGCGCCACTATATTAGGGAAATGCAGTTCCAGTTCTCCGGAGGGAATGGGTCTTAAATCCTCCCAGACGAAATCTGTTCCGTCCTTCTCCATTTGCTTGTAGATTGCCTCCGTGAGTAAATCTCTGGGCAACAGCTCGTCCACAAAACGGTTTCCGTTCTTGTCGTACAGCAGTGCTCCCTCGCCGCGCACCGATTCGGAAATCAGAAAGCTCCGGTCCTCTTTTTTGTCACTGTAAAGAGTGGTGGGATGAATCTGAATGTAATCCAAATCCTTTGTCCTGATATTATGCTTCTGTGCGATGGTGATGGCATCTCCGGTTAAGTGACGGAAATTGGTGGAGTGACGGTACAGGCCGCCGATGCCGCCGGTGGCAAGCAGGGTGTAGTCGGCGTGAATCTGTGATATGCTACCGTCCGGCAGCCTTACCACAGCTCCGTAGCAGGTATTTTCCTTGCAGAGCAAATCGATAAGGCAAGTGTGCTCCATAATCGTCACATTTTCTCTCTTCAGAACCTCCTTTAACAGGTGGGAGGTGATTTCTTTTCCGGTGATATCCTTGTGAAAGAGAATGCGATTGGCTGAGTGCGCCCCCTCTCTGGTGTAGGAAAAGGAACCGTCCTCCTCCTTTTGAAAATCCACCCCATAGCTGACCAAGTCCTTTACCACATCGGGGGACTGCTTAATCATGATTTCCACGGAGGTTCTGTCATTTTCGTAATGACCGGCCCTCAGGGTGTCCTCGAAATAGGAGTCGTAATCTCCGGGGTCTTTCAGGGTACACATTCCACCCTGCGCCAGAAAGGAATCGCTGCTTTCCAAATCCAGCTTGGTGATAATGGTAATCGCTTTGTTCTTCGGAAGATGGAGGGCGGCATAGAGACCGGCACAACCGCTTCCTGCAATCAAGATATCTGTTGTCATAAAATCCAGCTTTCCCGTGCGAATGCACGTGTATTATTATCTAATTATAAATATTGCGAACAGTATAACATATTATTTTACAGCTGACAAGACAGGTGAAAAGAAAAGTGTCAAGATATCTGTACGGATATCTTGACACCGGGCAGGCGGTTTACTATAATGTGAACAGTTTGACATGTAATGATATCGGAGGAAAATATGAGCACAACCAGAGAACTGCAGGATGCAATTATACAAATGAAAAAGGAAAAGGATATCTGCATTTTGGCACATGCCTATCAGAGTCAGGATATTCTGGAGGTGGCGGATTATATCGGCGACTCCTACGGTTTAAGTGAAAAGGCGGCGCAAGCACCCCAGAAAACGGTTCTGATGTGCGGTGTGCGCTTCATGGCGGAGACTGTGAAAATTCTGTCTCCCGACAAAAAGGTCATTCTGTCCCAGTCGGATGCGGACTGTCCCATGGCAAGACAGCTTGATGCAGAGCTGGTGGGAGCATTGAAGGAAAAATATCCCGGCTATGCCGTGGTTGCATATATCAATACCACTGCGGAGCTGAAAACAGTTGCCGACGTCTGTGTGACTTCTGCTTCTGCGGTCAAAATAGTCCGCAACATGAAAGAGAAGGATATTTTATTTATTCCTGATTGTAATTTGGGAGCATGGGTTGCACAACAGGTCCCTGAGAAAAATATACAGCTGGTGCAGGGCGGTTGTCCCGTGCATGCTGCCATCACGAAGCAGGAGGCTTTGGCGGCGAAGAAAATGCATCCCAATGCGCAATTGCTGGTGCATCCCGAATGTGTGGCGGAGGTTGTAGGGCTTGCTGATTACATAGGAAGTACCACGGGTATCATGGAGTATGCAAAGAAGAGCTCCCACAACGAGTTTATCATCGGAACGGAGAACAGCATTGTACAGCATTTGCAGTTCGAGTGCATGGACAAGAAATTTTATCCCCTGTCCAAGAATCTGGTATGCCGCAATATGAAGCTGACGACACTGGCAGATGTGTATCACTGTGTTAAGGGAGATGCAGGTGAAGAAATCGTCCTGCCGGAAGAGGTGCGTCTGGCGGCGAAGAAGAGCCTGGATGCGATGCTGGAGCTGGGATGAGAACGGAGGAAGCAGCATGAGGACATTGTATGTCACGGATTTGGATGGGACTTTATTGAACAGAAACGAAAGAATTAACCAATACAGTCTGGATATTATCAATGACCTGGTGGAGAAAGGAATGCTTTTTACCTATGCCACAGCCAGGTCTTTGGTGTCTGCGTCCGTGGTCGCCCGGGGACTTGCAACCAATATTCCCGTTATTGCATACAACGGAGCCTTTATTCTCAATCCGGCGACCAAGGAGATATTGGCGTCCTCTTATTTTAATAAAGAGGAGACGGACAAGATTCAGCAGGTGCTGAAGGAACAGCACATCAGTCCTCTGGTGTATTCCTATATTGACGGAGTTGAGAAGGTTTCCCATGTGACGGGCTGCGAGAATGAAGGCATCAGGAGATATCTGGACAAACGAAAGGGAGACCCGCGTTTCCGCCCCCTGACTGACAGCAAGGGCTTGTATGACGGAGATATGTTTTATTTTACCTGCATCGGAGAACGGGAGGATTTGCTGCCGGTGTATGAGATTTTTTCCAAGGATGACAGATATACCTGCACCCTGCAGCAGGAAATATACCGCCCGGAATACTGGTGTGAAATCCTGCCGAAGAAGGCGACTAAGGCAAATGCGATTCAGACCTTGAAGGAGCTCTGGCACTGTGACAGAGTAGTTTCCTTCGGGGATGCCATCAATGATATCCCCATGTTCCGGATTTCCGACGAATGCTATGCTGTCAGCAATGCAGTGGATGCGCTGAAGGAGCTGGCAACGGGAATCATAGAAAGTAATGATGAAGACGGCGTGGCCAAGTGGTTGAAGGCACACGTACCGGTGGAGAACTGAAGAGGCCTGCAAGGGTAAGGAAGTGAGAGGATGACAAATATGAATATCAGACGAGCCAAAGATAGCGATATGAGCGGAATTAACAAACTGTTGCAGCAGGTTTTGATGGTGCATCATAACGGAAGACCGGATTTGTTTAAGGCGAACGTGAAGAAGTACACGGACGAAGAACTGAGCGAAATACTTGCGGACGATTCCAAGCCGATTTTCGTGGCATTGGATGAGAAGGAGGAGGTGTTGGGATATGCCTTCTGCGTGTTCCTGCAGCATATCAATAACAATATTCTGACCGATATCAAGACACTGTACATTGATGATTTGTGCGTGGACGAGGACAAGAGAGGGCAGCACATCGGAAAACAGTTGTATGAGTATGTGCTGCAATTTGCCAAAGAGCAGGGCTGCTATAATGTGACCTTGAACGTCTGGTCTTTGAACGAAAATGCCATGAAATTCTACGAAAGCTGCGGCTTGGTCCCCCAGAAGGTGGGAATGGAGAAGATATTATAGGGCTGTTTCGTTTGAAAGGTAATTTCCGTAGAGAAATGATAGTATGGCAAAAGTAGTTGGTGAATAGAAGGATGGGAAATTGATATGGATGTGAACAGACTGCTGCAGCAGGTGGATGCATATTATGAACAGAATCGGGGAAGCGACGCAGAAAAGCTGATGCAGGAAGGTATCGCACAGGCGATACAGGAGCAGGATGAGGAAAGTCTCCTGCAGCTTTTGAACGAGCTTCTGGGGTATTATCGGGAGACCGGCCAAGTGGAGGCTTCCTATGTGGTGGCGGAGCGTGCAATCAGTCAGGCACAGCGCATGGGCTTGGAGGGAACACTCCCCTACGCAACCACTCTGCTCAATGTGGCAAATGCCTATCGTGCCGGAGGGAAGCTCCGGGATTCCATGCAGTGTTATCTGACGGTGCGGAAGATTTATGAAGAAATACCGGCATCTGACAATATGCTTGTGGCAAGTCTGGAGAATAACATGAGCCTTCTTTATCAGGAGATGGGTGATTTCCGGAGCGCAAAGGAGTGCCTGTTAAAGGCGCTTTCTATTGTGGAGGCGAAACAAGCGGAGTTTGAAGTGGCAGTGACCTATGCCAATCTGGCAAGCACCTGTATGCAGCTGAAGGAACCGGAGGAAGCGTGCGCCTATGCCGGGTCGGCGATGCAAGGCTTCGAGAAGCTTGGAGTGGCAGACGCCCATTATGGTGCAGCGTTGTCTGCTCAGGGAACTTACTATTATGAAAAGAAGGAATATGCTGCCGCAGAAGAAATGTTCCGCAAAGCCATGGAAATCATGGAACGGAATCTGGGCAGAAATGAATATTATGAAAGATTGCGGGAGAATGCAGAAGCCTGTAGGATCGCAATGGGTGTAGAACACGCAGGCAAGGAAGGCGCCACGGAGCAGGTCATGCAGCCACAGACGGATGAGCAGGTTGCCGGTCTGGAGCTTTGCCGCCGATACTATGAAGCCTTCGGTCGTCCTATGCTGGAACAGCAATTTCCGGATTATGTGGACCAAATCGCCGTAGGACTTGTGGGAGAAGGTTCGGATTGCTTTGGGTATGATGATGCCTTTTCCGGAGACCATGACTGGGGTCCCGATTTCTGTATGTGGGTGACGGATGAGACCTATGCACAGATTGGTGAAGCATTGGAACAGGCCTATGCAGAATTGCCCGATGAATTTATGGGCTACAAACGCACCCGAAGCACACAGGGACAGGACCGAAGAGGTGTTATGACCATTTCCTCTTTTTATAACAGATTGCTGCAAGCTGATGAGTGGGAGAAAATTGATTGGCAGCAGGTGTCGGATGCCTCTCTGGCAGCAGCGGTAAACGGTGAGGTGTTTCGGGATGCGGAAGGCATTTTCAGCGCCTTCCGTGAGAAACTGTTACAAGGATACCCCGAGCAGATCCGCTATCTGAAAATAGCGGAGAGTGCGGCGAAATTCTCCCAGACAGGACAATATAATTATGAGCGTATGCTCAGACGCGGAGATGTGCTCACGGCGCAGATGATGCTGTCGGATAGTGTGAAGGAAGCTATGAAGCTGCAGCATTATATAGAAGGAACCTATCCGCCCCATGATAAATGGCTGTATCGCAGTCTGCAGGATAGACCGCAGGGAAAAGGCTTAAGTGAAATGCTTATGGCAATCCATAAGTTGTCTGTAAAATTATCGGAGAAGCTACAGAATGGAGTTTTGGAAGCCATAGAGCAAGTGGCGCAGTTTTTGACAAAGGAATTATACGAAGCCAATCTCATCAGTGACTCCGATACCTATCTGGATGCACACACAGAGGAATTGCTGCAGAAGGCTCTGTATGCCTCCAAGACAGATGCGGAACTGGTAGAACAGATTGCAGAGCTGGAATTCGAGGCTTTTGACAAGGTGCAGAATGTGGGCGGACGGGCGTCCTGCCAGAATGATTGGGTTACCTTCTCCATCATGAGAAAGAGTCAGTATCTCACATGGAACCGCACCATGCTTTTGCAATATCTGTATGATTTTCAAAGGGAATACCGGAGGGGACATAATCTGATTACGGAGAAGTATGGACGTATGATGGAGAGTACTGCGCCGGAGGAATATGAGGGAATCAAGGGAAGCTTCCCTGTGCTTGCGGCGGAGAAGAAGGCAATTGTCGAACAGATTGTGCAGATACAGGTGGCCTGGATGGAGGAGTTCGCGGCGGAGTATCCCCGTCTGGCCGAAAATGCCAGAAGCGTGCGGAGCACAGAGGACAATCTGTATAATACCTCTTATGAGACCTATCTGCGGGGAGAAATCAGCACCTACTCCGACAAGATGCTGGAGCTCTACGGCAGGTATGTGGTGGAGCATGCCATAGAAAATAAGAATCTTGTTTATGAGATTATGGAGCATAGTGTACATCTCTATGGTTACAAGGATTTGGCAGCGGCGGAGGGTTAACACCATCCGCCGTCTATTGTAATGATTTGACCGGTCAGGTA
>CAZPRB010000077.1:0-9045 GCA_964588645.1 uncultured Acetatifactor sp.
TCTTCGTTGTATTCAGTAGCACCATCATTAGAATCATCGGAATCAACATACGCATCCAACGAGCTATCATCAGTATTGTCGATGTTATCAAAATCCATACCCTCAAGCTGCTTTCCAAGCGGAGATTCAGCAAAACGGTTTCGGAGTGTTTCAGTAACATCTTTGAAATTGCCAATCATTATCTAACACCCCTTTCTTTGATGTGATTCACCCACTTTATATAGAGTTTCTGTCTAATCTCGCTCTCGTCCTGTTGAGTGCTCATATCTTTCATAAAGCATTGGCTCAATGCAATAATTTTTGCTTTAGATGCTTCCGGCGAAATCTGCAAGACAATTCTTCTGAGCATATTTGTCAGCTCGTCATCATCAGTTGCCGTGAGAACACAGTTTTCCACCTTAGTCCTCACACCGAGAATGTCGGTCAATCGTCTGGACAGCCAACGGAAGTTTGCGTCAGACCATAACTCAAGGGAGTTGTTCTCTTTATACTCTGCGATTTGTTCTTCGACAAATTCGGTATTTACAGTAGAAAGAGTGAGTGTTCCGAGACCTTTTTCAATATCCAAAATAGAATAATCAAGTTTCTCACGAACTCTGCCTTGAATCAGTAAATTTATCAACTGCTCACGAATATTGCTTTTTTCCGTTCCCGATATAGTAGTGGAGAAATCATAGGCTGTTTCGTCAATCTTGCATTTATTAACTTGAACGAGAACAGGCTCAACCCAATCGTTTTGGTAAACTGCAGCAACGCCACGTCTCAATTTCGACAGCTCATCAATCTGTTCATCATTAAGTCCTGCAGCATATCCGACCAATTCACGGTCGCTACGGTCTGGCAGACGAAGCACGATTTTAGTGTTCGTATTTCTAATGACAGACATATCCAACAAGCCGGGAGACTGGTCTGCAATAACGAAGCCTTCACCATAAGTACGCATCTCTGCAATCGAGTTGGCAAGCAACTCTACAGACTTGCCGAGAAGGTTGGAACCTTCGGAAGTTTGTTCAGTAGATGTACGCTTCAACAGATTATGTGCTTCTTCTAAAACTGTGATATGCGACAGGGAGCTATTGATTTTTCCGGAAGACATACGGTATTCATTAAGTTTCATTACAAGTAAACCCATAATGAGAGATTTTGTCTCCGTAGAACCAACACGGCTCAAATCAACAATCACACTCTTATCAAACAAGTCCTCATTCGATATATCATCGTTACAGAAGATAAGACCATTCAACCCCGTTGTCAAAGAACGGACACGAGTTAAAAGAGCACCGGAGTAGTCACCCTTACTATCAGCGGAATATTTAGATTCATTGATAACCGCCTCGATTTGCTCAAGTATGTCTGCGAAGTTCGGGAACTTATGCCCGTTTTTGTTTTCCGAAGAAATCAAATCCCAACCGGCAGTTAAATAAGCTCGTTCGATAGCTTCTTTCAAAATGGCGGGCATAGCAGCATACATGGGCCAACATACATTGAAGATTTCTACAAGTCTGTCCAAGTGTTCCAAGATGTGAACATCATCGGGGAAACTGAACGGATTGATTTTCAATAACGAAGTTTTCTTTGGGTTTGTACCATATACGGACACGTCCGCAAATTGTCCGAACATATTCTTATATTCACCCTTTGCAGGTTCCACAACAAGGAACGGGATGCTATAAATGTTATGGAGCTGATTCAAAATCTCGTACACAGTATTACTCTTACCGGAGCCGGTAGAACCTGTAACAAAAGTGTGCATTGTCAAAGAGTTAATATCAAGATTAACAGGGGTATTGGTTTCCGTTCCCATAGTGAAGATATTTCCGAGACACAGTTCACGGCGATTTATTTTCTTGCCATAAGAAACAACTTCCTTACCGAAGTCTGCGTGTTCAATCACAGGGAATCCGCACACAGATTTTCTCGGCAACCCCATCTGAATAGCCAGTTCGTTACTACTTAAAAGAGAAGATGCTGTAACGGGCAAGTATCCCTGCTCGGTTGTGTATGCAAATACGGGATGAATAAAGTTCGTAATATACTCTCTCAAAACCGGCAACTTTGCTTTATCTTGGCGACCCCAATAGTTAATAGCAGAAGTTTCAACGCCAGATTTTGAACCCTTCATAAGAGCTTTGTAAGTTCCCGCCGCCATTTCTGCTGTTTCTTGACTATCGGAAAGGAAGTACGCCGCACATTCCCACATACCAAGGCTTTCGCACTCGTCAAGTCGTTTTAACTGCAAGTCGATTCTATCAAGGGTGTTGAGCAGAGTTTTATTCTGCATGGTCAACTGCATATTTTCTGTTTTTCCAGAAGTCAGACCACGAGTGTGCGTTTGTGTTTCAGATGTACTTTCGTTCTCACCAAAAGATTCACCTTCGCTTGTCGTTTTGGTTTCCGTTTGACTTTTGCTCGTTGAACTACCTTTTGTTGTCGTAGGAGGAGTATAAGCGGACAGCGCAGTTTGACCAACAGCGATAAGTCCAGCAGCCACAAGGCTCGCACCGCCAGTTAGGGGAGCTGCTAAGATGCTCGCAGTTCCAAGTGCGAGAGAACCACCTGTTTTAACCAAAGTTCCTTTAAGACTCGGTTTTGAAACGGATTCGTGTTCGGTAGTTCCACTTGTGTAACTATCGCCTTTGGACACATTCGTATTATGCGTGTACGAAGTGCCTGTAGTTGTGCCATTGGAAAGAGCATCAGAAATATTCAAAGCCGTATTTGTGCCATACGACAACTGCATATTAGCAAACGGAGAGAGTTGAGTATAAATCGTCTCATAGGCTTTGCGAATTTCGTCAAGCTGTTCGGGCGGTGTACTCTTAGCCAATACAATCGCAGTATATTTTTGCCCCTGCATAGCAAGTGCCAATTTTTCCAAACCTTGAATAAAGGTCTCGTTGTCCTTGAAATCTTCATCTTTGTTGTTTGCTACACAGGAAACAGAAGATATGTTTTTGGTTGGAATGTCAGCCAAAAAAGCCTCTGCTTGCGGGTCGAGCAAGTCTGTAGATTTTACTCCAGGGAACTGACCAATCAATGCGTTTCTTAATGTGTCTTTAAGAGATTTCGTGGTTCTCTTATCATCCAAGGAACGAACACCCATATAGAAATCCGTCTTTTCACCGTTGCTGTCTGCAACAATAAACACACCACAGTTCAAGTTCTGCACAGAATTGAAAACAGAAGCGAACTTATATGTAGAGTATTCGTCTTTCTGATAAACCATTTCGGTAATCTTAAAGAGACGAATGTCGCTAATCTGCTTGAGTTCATCTGTCAAAGGAATGATTTCAAGGTCTGTGAGCTTGTGGAGATATTTTTTTAGGACAATATCATCAACAAGTTTACTTGATTCTGCGAGCTGAGTTTGTAATTCAGCCATAGTCGGAAGATTGCTTTCTTCCTGATTTGGTACAACCTCTACGGCATCTACTTCTTTTGGAAGTTCTTTCTTCTTTTGAAGTATAACTGTATCACTCATTATCTTTTACCCCCATTGACGATGAGTGTGGTGGTAGCTCCACCAACAACTGCACCGACTACTACGCCACCAATCACACCTGTAACTGGAGCACCTGCAACGGATGCAATTACACCGCCAACTGCTGCACCAACAACTGCACCAGCACCAATTTTAGCACCGAGATAATCGCCTCGCTCTTGACAACGACGCTTTTCTTCCTCGTAAGAATCTTTTTGCGTAGTGCTGTAAGTTTGGTGGCTTGTCTGCTCTTTTTTAGAAGCTACGACCTTTGCTACAGGTCTGAGGTATCTAACAACTTCTTTCAGATGGTCAATTCTCTCATGAGAAAAATTGGAGAGAACTTTTACCATCACTTTATCCATATAATCATCATTCCATAGGTTACGGTCTTCGATAAGCTCGTTTCCATCGTGTTCATCGTAAAGCCCTGCCATTGATGATGCAACCTTTTCCATAGCGTTGAACTCTGCAAAGGAAGGGTCAACAAGCAAACTATCCTGCATCATAATTCTAACACGACGAACATTTCCAGATTGAACTGCCTCGTAAAATGCGTTTGTTAAAGCCATAATCTTAACCTCCTTTATATTTCAAGTATCGAAGCAACATGGTTCTTGATTACTTCAAGCCATGCCAATCTTCTTTCAGTTTCCTTGATGCGTTCCTCGGCTTTGGTCTTGTCGGTTGCATAGCTTTCAAGTTCAGACAACTTCTGCTTTAACACACCATCCAAACGTTCAAACTCCTTGTTAAACGAAGCAACAATTCGGTTGGATTGTTTGATTGCGTGTTTCTGTGCAAGCTCGCCGTTGTTTACCACAGTTTCTTTTATAGGAGCAAAGAACTCTTGTGCCAATTCACTTGCAGGAACATATTTAACGGTCTTGTACTTGGTCCTGTAGTACCCCTTTTCCTGGAACCATGTCCAAGGTTTATACCACTTCTTGTTTGTATTTTCAACCCACTCTTTTCCGTTTTCCACTTCTTTAGACTGAACGAGTTTTGTAACCGAGAAATCATCTGCGTTAGGCACAGTTCCTCCCATAAGTTTGAGGGGGTCAATTGAAATACCTGCAAGAGCGTTTGGGTCAATTTCGCTCGTAAGAGAGGCGAGTTTTTTCTTATATTCTTGGAGCAAAGCGTTACTTGTCTTAACTAAGTTTTCACGAATAAGCTCGTCCAATTCAGCTTGAAAATCCGGTTCCAACTTCTTTGCATAACGCTCCAAGCGGCTAACTTCATCCATAACCTCATCCATATCAAGTTCTTGACCACGCAGCTCATCAATTTTATTTCTAATTTTTGCTTGGTATTTCTGAACAATGCTATCGATAATGTCTTTGGCATCGTCGCTCACTTTGACAACTGCATCGTCAACAGCAGTTCTAAATTTCTGGGCAGATTTTACATCATCAACCTTTTTGCGGATGGCTTCAATCTGTTGAGCAATACGTTCGCCGTCTTTGCGGTTTTTGGCAAGTTCCTGTTTAGTCTTTTCAAAGCAACCGACTTCATCCAACTTGTGCATGAATGTATCAACGATATTTTTGATTTTTGCCGTCTTTGCGTACTTCTGAACATACTGGCGGATAGCTGCTTCGATGGATACAACGCCGGTATGAATCAATGCTTCTGCAGCAGCATCACCAGTTTCTTCAGCATCAGCAAGTTTCATTTTGATGTCTCCACGAATACTTGCAGGGAGAGAAGCATAGTTCTCAAAATGCAAGGTCTCATTTCGATTCAGCTTGCGGACTTTCATTTCTGTCTCGTCCATAGTATCTTCATCAACTTCGGCTCCACTCTGCATCAAACGAATATTCAACGCAGGCAGAGCGGCAGCCGGAAACAAATTCGGATTTGTAATTCCGTGTCCTTTAAGGTACGCACGGATTCTATCCAAGGTTTGCGTAGTGTCACCGTCTTCTTTTCGGCGATCATCCATCTTGTTTACAACAAAGATAAAACGATCTTTACTCTGCTTGCCTCCGACTTTCATACTGTCAGCTACACGCTGAAGGAGAGCGTTGTCATCGTCGGAGCCAAATGTACCTTCCATAATGTATAGAACAAGAGACTTTGAGGACTTATTTAAGAACTCACTCTGAACCTTCTTGTGTTCAGGGTCTCTTGAATTGTTGGGACCAGGAGTGTCAATCAATACAAGGGATACATCCTCGGACGAAACAAAAGGAATGTTTCCAGCCGTTTTAATAACCGAAACATTTTCATCGCTGTTAAGTCTTTCCATCGTGGCATATGTAAGGTTCTCGTGTGTTTCAATGAGACGATTGTCTTTGCTGTAAACTTCGGCTTGCCAAGTGTCGTTATCCTCGGTGTCCTTGATTCTTGTAATAATAGCAGTACACGCCTCCTGCTTGGATGGCATCAACTTAGTTCCAAGCATTGAGTTAATCAATGTGGATTTGCCTGCACTCATGGTAGCAACGACACAAACTTCAAAATCGCTGCTCTTAGCGTGTTGGAACGCACTAATAATTTCCACATCTCTCAACTCATCGAACGGACCTTCTTGGATTTCCTTAAATACTTCATCAATTAAAACTTCTTTGTCAGAAGTTTCTTTTGCGGGAATCCTGTCGAGCTTTGCAGTCAACTCCCCACGTTCAAACGCTTGTGTGAACACTTCCGTCAAGTCTTCAAAGTCCAAAAGAGTTCCGTGGAAAACGACATCGAAATCGGTGTCATTGTATTCGTCAATCAGAATTTTGGGAAGGTCTTCAACCCACTCTTGCAGGCGAGAACCCGGAAGAATACGCTCACCAATTTGGCTGTTCTGTGCGAGCTTTTTTCCGTCAACAGTTAATTCTGTTTCCAGACTATAAGGGTTGTACTTTATAAATACCTTTTTCATAATCCGCCTCCATAAATAATTTTTTCGAGTCCATACAAGCCAGCACGCTTACTTAATGCGATTTCTTCTGAATCGGTAGGTAAGCATTCCGCTCCGTCGCAGTAATGTGAAAGGTCGTATGCAGACCTCTTAAACTTTTTGGCATACAGAGCATACTCATCACTCTCGTCTTCGGAGAGGTTTTGTCCAGTCATTTTCATTTTTAGCAGATAAGAGAAATATGCTGAGATGGGACAAATGACCGGATTTTCAAACCCAATTTTCAACAATTCCTCTTTGAAGTCGTGTACGCTTTCCTCAATACTGTCAGAAAAATCGTGGTAATCATCAAGCTTATTTAGAACGAAAATTATCTTATCTTTCTGTAAGTTTTTAGCTACCCATTGAAGATGCTTTTTTTCGGCATCTGTTCCCAGACGTGTAGGACTTACAACATAAATAATCGTGTCATAATCACCGTTTAACAACGCATCATGGGCACGGTTGCTATGCTCTTTGTATAAGGCAGCATCAACTCCTGGTGTATCAATGATACACAAACGAGGAACATCCGAAACAATCCCTGCAAAGTATGAAGCTATGGAAATATAACCATTCCAATCATAACTATGTAAATCTTCTGCTGTTGCATTCAAATTAAGTCCTTGTGTTAACAAGTGGATTTTATCATCCTCGTATGCTTTGTTGAATAAATAGCATACATTTCCGGTGCAGACCTCTTGGGATGTACGAGTTATAGGCTTACCAATAAGTGCATTTATCAAGGTGGATTTACCTGCACTCATATTTGCAGTAACAATTATTCTGCGTTCTGATTTTGCAATAAAACCTTTGTTAGCTCGGTATTGATTAACCAGCGTTGAAGCAGGGATATACTTCTTTTCAATGTCTCGGTCATTCTGTAGCAACACGGCTATCTGTTCAACATCAACTTGACGTTTGGTAGATAAACGCTCTTTGATACTTTGCATAGCCATCGACACTAAGGCATCGTCAAAAAGAATTAATGCTACATCACACACAAGCATAAAGCGATATTTATTTCTCCAAGGCTTTGAAAATGCCGTTAGGCATCGTATCCCGTTCTTTGCGTCAATAGCTCCTATGTTTATATCGGCAAATAATTGACTCTGATACAGATGCAAACGCTCGGCTACAAATTGTTTTGTCTCATCTTGATGACAATTTGCCTCACTGATGGTTTTTTCTATGATGTATGTAAGAGCAGTAATGTATTCTGCTTGTATTTTCTTTTTGGCATTTTTTATTGGATGCTCTTGTGTATTAAGAGCTTCCACAAAAAACTGATTCATACCTTTTAATATCCTCCTTTGCGGTATTAAGATTTATAACATTCCGATATTGCCTCCACTTCCTTTTTCATTTCTTCGACAAAATCATCTGGTGAAATAACCTTTATACGATGCCCCTGGCTTAAAAGCCATATCTTTATTCCATCGCCATATACATCAGCTTCTACCGTGTAAGTTCTTCCGTTTCGTTCGATAACTCTCGCTGTTGGGAGCTTGTCCAAAATCGCTTGTATTGCTGAACCGGTAAACTCAAATCGAATAGTTCTGAGCTTACCCGGAAACATAAACAAACTACGTTGCCGAAGCAATCCTTCGTCAAAGTCTGGAGCTTCCATATTGGTAAACTTTTTGCGATGCTCAGTTATGTACTTAATTCTATCAACACGAAAATATATTGGCTTGTCAAGCGTTCCTTCCGTATTAAAAGCTATCAGATAGAAGTAGTAGTCCGAGAATATAACCGATGCCGGTCGAATACGATGCGTAACCCACTTTCGGTCAGCACGATAATATTCTATGGATATTTCACGCTTCTCCGTAATACAATTTACAAGCTGCCATAGTACCGATTGAACACTATCACAATCGTGTTTTACTTCGGGATAGTGATACAGTTCTTTACGGATAAGCTCGTTCAGCTTTGGTCTGTCTTCCGGTGTGGTGAAACGCTTCATCTTTTCTACAAGGGTCAGAAGCTCCATCTTTGAGAACGCTCGTGCTCCAATTAAAACCTCAATGAGAGAAAACAATTCTTTGTTTGTTAAGAACTCGTCCATAAAGAGACGGTAGCATCTATCTTGATGTGAATACTCCAGTTCGGTGTTTCCAACAAGGTCACGGTGGTCAGCTAAAAAAGCCTTTAAGTCAGTAATATCTCGGCTTATGCTTTTTGTGGATACTCCGTATTCATTTGCCAAATTCCTTATCGAAAGGTCTTCGCCACGGAGACCTCGAAAAAACAGTTCCAAAACCCGTTCTTGTTTCACAATTATGCACCTCCTCTATCATACAAGCATATTATACAGATTAAACCGGACACAGGTATGTCCTTTGCAAAAAGTTTTCTCAATCTTTTTCGGTAACGGAAGTGATGTCATTATCTGATTCTCTTATATATTCGATTATATCGCCAAAATCACAATTCAGAGCTTGGCATATGCGAGCCAAAATCGAAAGATTAACCGGCTCATCTCTCCTCAACTTAGTCATAGTATTAGGAGCAATTTCAGCAGCTTTCCTCAAATCCGCTTTGCTCATTTTTTTGTCAACAAGTAATTTCCACATACGGTTATAAGATAAAGCCATACACACGATTCTCCTTCCACCATTCCACGAACAGCCGACAGTGCTAATGCTGTTCGACAGTATTTTTT
>CAZPRB010000078.1:0-8811 GCA_964588645.1 uncultured Acetatifactor sp.
AGCAGGCGGCGGGATGATGATGCTTTTGGTACTGACCTCCGTCATGGGTTATGAACTGAAAACAGCAGTTGGCACCAGCGTATTTATCATGACTTTTACAGCATTGACGGGTGCACTGTCACATTTTGCCATTGGCGGGGCACCGGATATGCTGATTCTGGCGTTATGTGTGCTGTTTACTCTTCTGTGGGCCCGCATTGCCGCTGTATTTGCCAACAAAGCACAGCCGAAGACGTTGAACAGAGCAACGGGTATTGTGCTTGTGGTGTTAGGTCTTGTCATTATGGGATTTCAGTTGTTTGGAAACTGAGCATTGGGAGGAATTTATATTCCTGTATAGATATAGCTGGTAAATTTCGCAAAAATGTACTACAATAAACTGTAGTACATTTTTTGTGCAGAAAGGGATTTGATTATGAAAGATAAATGGCTGAAACGCCGGAAGAGACTTTTTGAAATTGTGGAAGTCGGAAATGATTTGGACCATGTCAGCAGAGCATATGATTTTGTTAATGCCTTCACCATCATTATCAATTTGGTGGTCAGTATCATGTATACCTATGCGGATATGCGGGAGCAGTATGGAAGCATCCTTGTTGTAGTGGAAGAAATCACAGTGGCTTTCTTTGGAATTGACTATATTCTGAGAATCTTTACGGCACGATTTCTGTACCCGGAATTATCGGAGCCCCATGCAGTACGGAAGTATCTCTTTTCCTTTACGGGCATGATAGATTTTCTGTCCTTTGTACCTTATTATCTGCCGTTTTTCTTCCCGGCAGGAACCGTTGCATTCCGTATGATTCGGATTGTGCGAATTTTCCGTTTGTTCCGAATCAATGCCTACTATGATTCCTTCAGCGTGATAGCAGAGGTTATTAACGGTAAGCGTCAGCAGTTGATTTCTTCTGTGTTTATTATTTTGATTCTGATGATAGCGTCCAGTCTGTGTATGTACAGTCTGGAATATGAAGCACAGCCGGATGTCTTTCAAAATGCTTTCTCCGGAATCTGGTGGGCGGCGTCCACATTGCTCACAGTGGGCTACGGAGATATCTATCCCATTACCACCTGGGGGAAACTGCTGGGTATCTTTATTACCTTTCTTGGAGTGGGCATGGTTGCCATTCCCACAGGTATTATTTCCGCAGGATTTGTAGACCAGTACTCCAACATCAAGAAGAGAACCGAGTACGGATATGAAGCGGATATGAATTTCATCAAGATTGTGATGAACGAACGTGACAAATGGGTTGGGAAGCGTATTGCTGATTTGGACCTTCCTGCAGGTGTCATCGTATCTGTCATCAAGCGCAAGGAGAAATTGATTATTCCCAGAGGAGATGTGGTCTTGAAGGAGGGGGATGCCATCGTGCTGGGAGCAGAGCCCTTTGACGAGCATGAACGTATTAATCTCAAGGAGATGGTTCTGAGAAAGAAGAATCCCTGGACGGGTATGCGCATCCGGGATTTGGATATTTCCCGTCATTCCATTATTGTGCTGGTGAAACGCAAGAATAAAGTCCTGATTCCCAACGGCAATATGGTTTTGTATGAAGGGGACAGAGTGTTTATGCACACTGAGCTGTACCTTCCGGATGTGAATGAGATGGAGATTTAGGAGGTATCTTAGTGGATAAGAATTTGTGGAAACGATTGGCAGTGATGCTGGCAGGATTACTCATTCTGGGACTGGGTATCGCTCTGTTTAAGATTTCCCTCATGGGAAATGACCCCAGTACGGCATTTGTGATGGCTGTGGGGGACAGAATCGGAATTGATTTCTCCATTGTGCTCATCGCAGCCAACAGTATTTGGTTTCTTGCGGAATTGCTGTTTGGCCGTAAGTATATCGGGATCGGAACCTTTGCCAACTGGTTTGGTGTGGGTACCTTGGCATCCCTTTGGATTAAGCTGATTGAAAGCAGGCTTTCCATATCTCAGGAGTTCCTGCCAAGAATTTTGATTATGGCACTTGGTGTCCTGATATTAAGCCTTGGGGCGTCCCTGTACCAGACCTCCGACCTGGGCATTGCACCCTATGATGTGCTTTCCATTATTTTGTCCGACAAATTGCCCATACCGTACTTTTGGTGCCGTATCTTTACGGATACCGTATGTGCGTTGATTGCATTTGGTCTGGGCGGACTGATTGGCCCGGGAACTTTGGTCTGCGCTTTGGGTCTGGGACCATTTATTACATTCTTCAACAAATATGTGTCCGAGAAGCTGTGCAAAGAGTGCGATGCAGCTTAATCGGGTACATATTGCCATCCATTATCTCCGTGATAAATCATTAATTTCGTCATGCCGCCGTCGATGCAGATATTCTCCCCGGTGATAACGGCCACTTAGTCCATTGGGAAAAGCGTTCCGGTATCTTGCCAAAACAACATTTTCTTTTTATACTTATTTTATACTGTTTAGAAAGACCTTGAGAAGGGAGAACTACGATGGCAGAAGCATTTAAAATGGCGATAATGGGAACCGGCGGCATTGCGGGGGCAATGTCGGAAGCAATTAATGGTTTGAAGCAGAAGCATGGTGTGGAGATAGAGGCCTATGCGGTGGCTTCCAGAGATTTGGAGAAGGCGAAGCAATTTGCCGGGAAATGGAATTTCACCAAGTATTACGGTTCCTATGAAGCGATGATGGAGGATTCGGAGATTGATTTGGTGTATGTAGCCACACCTCATGCGATGCACTATGAGAATGCCGTGCTTTGTGTGCAAAACGGCAAGAATGTACTGGTGGAGAAGGCGTTTACAGCAAATGCGGAGCAGGCCAAGGAACTGCTTTCCCTTGCAGAGCAAAAGGGTGTATTTGTGGCGGAGGCAATGTGGACCAGGTATATGCCCGGTCTTGCGACCATACGGGAGATTATCGCTTCCGGCAGAATCGGACAGGTGGATTCCGTGGAGGCAGATTTTTCGGTGCCCATCTGTGGCGTGAAAAGGCTTCATGATCCGGCATTGGCAGGAGGGGCACTGTTGGATTTAGGAGTGTATCCGCTGACCTTTGCCTCCATGATTCTGGGGGATGACGTGGCGTCCGTGAGAAGCCGCTGCGTGAAATATGAGACAGGGGTGGATGCTACGGATTTGATTGAGTTGACTTATCGGGACGGCAGACAGGCGTTTATCCGTACCTCCATGGTGTCAGGACACAGAAATGAAGGCAAAATCAATGGAACACAGGGGTACATTGCGGTATCAAACTTAAATAATCTGGAGAAGATTGAAGTGTACGATGCCCATGCACAGCTTCAGGAGACCATTGTACCGCCTCAGCTGGTAAATGGTTATGAATATGAGGTCTTAGCCTGTCGGAAAGCGATTGGAGAAGGCAGGCTTTTCTGTGAGGAAATGCCTCATTCTGAGACCATTCTGATGATGGAACAGATGGATGCCCTCAGAAAGAATTGGGGAATTGTGTATCCTTTTGAGAAATAGGAAATGTGATGTAAACGGCTGCGGACCGGGTGCCGGATGCCGGAGGGATATAGGATGCAGTTTGGCAGGAAAAAAAGAATTACAAAAAATGCTTTTCTGATGCTTGTGACAGTGCTCTTGCTGGCAGGCTGTGGTGCAACAGAAACGCAGGGGCAGAATTTGCAGGAAATGCAGGACAATGATGCGGCGGCGATGCCGATAGTCGATGATGTGGCGGTGATGCCGATAGTCGATGATGTGGCGGTGATGCCGATAGTCGAATCAGAACCGGTGCAGGAACCTACACCGGAGCCGACGGCAACATCCGAAGAATGTCCTGCCAATCCCTATGATTTTACCATCTGCTTTGCGGGAGATATCAATTTGGATGAGAACTGGTGCACTACACAATATCTGAATCAGTGTGAGAATGGTATCCGTGATTGCATTGATGAGAGATTCATTGAGCATATGCAGGCGGCAGATGTGATGTGCCTGAACAATGAATTTACATACAGCACGGGAGGAAGTCCCATGGACGGCAAGGCATACACCTTTCGGGCTGCTCCGGAGCGTGTGGAGGTGCTGAAGGAGCTTGGGGTAGATGTGGTGAAGCTGGCCAACAATCATGTATATGATTACGGCAGGGAAGCCTTACTGGATACCTTTACAACGCTGGAGGACGCGGGAATTGCCTATATGGGAGCAGGACGGAATCTGGAGGAGGCAATGAAGCCGGTCTATTTTGAAATAGATGGCAAGACTGTGGCATTCGTGGCAGCATCCAGAGCCGAAAAGAATAAGATGACGCCGCAGGCTACCGGGGAGAAACCGGGAATCCTGCGCTGCTATGATACGGAGCTGTTTCAGCAGGTGATTGCGGAAGCAGATGCCTCCGCGGATTTTGTACTTGCCTATGTGCATTGGGGAACGGAATACAGCTATGAGCTTGAGGAGGCACAGCTGACCACCGGGAAAGAGTATCTGGATGCGGGAGCGGATGTGGTTATCGGTGCACATTCCCATTGCCTGCAGGGGATGGAGTATTACGACGGGAAGCCTATTATTTATAGCCTGGGGAATTATTGGTTTAATGAAAAGACGTTGGATACCATGCTGATAGACTTGCATTTTTATGGGGATGACGGAGAACAGAATCTGGAGGTTAAGGTGCTCCCGGGAGTGCAGAGCAACTATACTACAAGGTATGCGGACACACCGGAGGAGCAGGAGAGAATCTATTCCTTCTTGGAGGAAATTTCCGTGAATGTGGAGATTACCGGGGACGGAGTTGTGATGCCCTGTGAGGAGCAGGAAGGCATACAGGAAAAATAGGACTCTAGGCGGGTTGACAAAACCGTATTATCGTATACAATAATAAAATGGGGTGGAAGTTTTTTCTTCCATCGCTGCCATCATAAAGGAGGATGAAGTTATGGGTTTTTTAACAGGTAAAACAGCGATTATTACCGGTGCCGGAAAGGCAGTATTGAGCGACGGCAGATGTGGTTCCATCGGCTATGGCATTGCAACTGCATATGCCAAAGAAGGAGCAAACCTTGTCATCACAGGTCGTAATCTGCAGAAGCTGAATGATGCAAAGGAAGATTTGGAAAGTAAGTACGGAATCAAGGTTCTGGTGGTACAGGCTGATGTAAATGCCGGCGCTGACAATGAAGCAGTGGTTCAGAATGTGGTAAAGCAGGCAGTTGATACCTTTGGTGATATCCATGTGTTGATTAACAATGCACAGGCATCTGCCTCAGGTGTTACCCTGGCAGACCACACTACAGAGCAGTTCGATTTGGCATTGTACTCCGGATTATATGCCACCTTCTATTATATGAAGGCATGCTATCCTTATCTGGCAAAGACCAAGGGCTCCGTTATTAATTTTGCCTCAGGTGCCGGTCTGTTCGGTAATTACGGACAGTGTGCCTATGCAGCGGCAAAAGAGGGTGTCCGCGGACTTACCCGTGTGGCAGCCAATGAGTGGGGCAAGGATGGTATCAATGTCAATATTATCTGCCCTTTGGCATGGACCGCACAGCTGGAGAAATTCGAGCAGGCATACCCGGATGCTTTCAAGGCAAATGTACATATGCCTCCCATGGGTCACTACGGTGACGCGGAGCTGGAAATCGGTCGTGTCTGTGTGCAGCTGGCATCTCCTGATTTCAAGTATATGTCCGGAGAGACCATCACTCTGGAAGGCGGTATGGGTCTGAGACCGTAATTGTAAAATTTAAGAAGCGCATTGCCAAAAGCTCAGTGAGCTGTGGTAATGCGCTTTTTATATTTGTTTTCTCTATTACTATAACTGAATTTTCTATTTCTGAATTGTCCGGATGATGTCTGTGAGCACATCAAAATAGTTCTCAAAGGTTTTCCGGCAGCAGTCAGGGTTATTTATGACGATTCCTTCACTGCGCAAACCGATTAGTGAGAAGCCCATGGCCATGCGGTGGTCATCATAGGTCTCCACCACAGAGGGCTTTGGAGTACCCGGGTATATAGTGATGGAGCTGTCGGTCTCATCACATTGAATTCCCATTTTCGTAAGCTCTGTTACGATAGCATGGATGCGGTTGCTTTCCTGAAAGCGGATATGACCGATGCCTGTAATGGTGGTGGGGGTATCCGCAAAAGGGGCGATTACTGCGAGGGTGATTGCCTGGTCTGAGCAGGAGGACATATCCACCGTGATACCGCGATAGTTCCGTGAACGGGGCGGATTCACCAGAATCCCTTCGGGGGTATCGGTGGAAGAACAGCCCATCTGTTCTAAAATACGGATAAATTCCACATCGCCCTGCAGAGAGTCAAAGTGCACATCAGGTACCATGACCGGAATATGTAACAACGGTGACATTGCGTAAAAATAACAGGCTGCCGATACATCCGGCTCAATTTGATAATCCAAAGCCTTGTAGCTCTGCCCTTTTCTTATGACAAAGGTATCGGGAGCCGTTCTCTGTGCAATTACCCCAAATTGTTCCATCATACGGTGGGTCATTTCGATATATGTCATGCCGTGTGTACCCTCTATCCTGATGGTGAAATCATCATCGGCCAGACAGGCGGAAATCAGTAGTGCACTCAAAAACTGACTGCTGTGACCGATGTCTATGGAAATATTGCTCTTGCCGAAACCGTTGCTGTGTAAGGTAAAAGGGAAATGCCCTTCCTGTGTAGCTTCGGCGGTCTTCGGATAAATAATATCACACCCCAATTCGACCAAGGAATGCAAAAGTGGTGCCATGGGACGCTTGCGCATTTGTTCGGAGGCATCCATGTGATAAACGCCATGGGAAACGCCCAGATATGCTGTGAGGAAACGTGCGGCGGTACCGGCGCTGCCCACATACAGGGAGACATCCTTTCGGGGAGCTTCTCCGCCGTGGCCGTATACTGTGATGGTTTTGGCTTCTTCATCTACAGCGGTATCAAAGCCCAAATCCTGAATGCATTTCAAGAAATGACGTGAGTCATCGCTGAATAATACACCACGCAGGGTGGATTCCCCCTCCGCAAGGGTGGCAAGAAGCAATGCACGGTTTGTGATACTTTTAGAACCCGGAACCCTCGCGGTCGCGAGAGACGGATTAGATAGATTGGGATAAATGCAAGGGACTTCATATGTTTTTTTACTCATAATCAGATGTCCTATCTGCGTCTTGACGCCGTTTGATTGTGGTTGCTTTGTACAAAACTCATCTCTAGTATATGATAGTATGCGAAGGTTTGTCAAAAAAAATATTTCCCTAGTTGACAGATAGGAATTAGAGTAGTAGTATAAATCCATAACATTCCTATATAAATTCTAGGAAATAAAATTCGTTATGGAGCAGAAGGGAGAACAATATGAGTAGAATATATGAAAATGCCTCACAGCTGATTGGACGCACCCCCTTGATGAAGGTGGAAAACTATGCGAAAAGTCAGGATGCTACGAATGCAGCATTGCTTGTTAAGCTGGAGTATCTGAACCCTGCGGGAAGTGTGAAGGACAGAGTTGCACTGTCTATGATTGAGGATGCGGAGAAAAAAGGAATTCTGAAGCCGGGCTCCACCATTATTGAACCCACCTCCGGCAATACCGGCATTGGTCTTGCCAGTGTGGCAGCTGCAAAAGGATATCGTGCCATTCTGACACTTCCGGAGACCATGAGCGTGGAGAGAAGAACCTTGTTGAAGGCTTATGGAGCGGAGCTGGTACTGACAGACGGTTCCAAGGGAATGAAGGGCGCCATAGCCAAAGCGGAGGAATTGGAGAAAACCATTCCCGGTGCCGTGATTTTGGGACAGTTTGATAATCCTGCGAATCCCGCGGCGCATGTGGCAACGACAGGTCCGGAGATTTGGGAGGACACGGATGGCAGGGTAGATATTTTTGTGGCAGGTGTAGGTACCGGCGGCACGATTACCGGTGTGGGAGAGTATCTTAAGGCTAAGAATCCCAATATCAAGGTGGTAGCGGTGGAACCTAAGGATTCTCCCGTGTTGTCCGGCGGACAGCCCGGCGCACACAAGCTGCAGGGAATAGGAGCCGGCTTTATCCCCGGTGTGTTAAATACAGCAATCTATGACGAAATATTTACGGTTACCACGGAGCAGGCATTTTCTACCGGACGCATGATTGCTCACAAGGAGGGCGTGTTGGTTGGCATTACCTCCGGCGCTGCACTATATGCAGCTACGGAGATTGCAAAACGTCCGGAGAACGCAGGCAAAACCATTGTGGCGCTGTTGCCGGATTCCGGGGACAGATATCTATCCACTCCTATGTTTACGGAAGATTAATCCGGGGAAAGGTATGGTTTGTGTATGAAAATATCGACAAAAGGAAGATATGCAGTCAGAGTTATGTTAGACCTTGCTTTGAACAATACGGGAGAGTGTATCAAGGTGAAGGAAATTGCAAGCCGTCAGGGACTTTCTGAAAAATATCTGGAACAGATTATCGCCGTGCTGAACAAAGCAGGCTATGTGAAGAGCGTACGCGGCGCACAGGGTGGCTATCGTATCGCCAGAGAACCGCAGGATTATACGGTGGGTATGATACTCCGGCTGACGGAGGGCTCGCTGGCACCTGTATCCTGTCTGGATGCCGAGACAAACGAATGTGAACGCTGTGATACCTGCGAGACCCTGGAGGTCTGGAAGGAACTGTACCGCGCAGTGAATGACGTGGTGGACAATATCACCCTTGCCGATCTGGTGGAAAAACGCAGGAAACGGATGCAAAACCTGGATTATAGTATCTGACACTTCCCGTTTTGAGGGGTTATTGGGAACCGGAGGCCGGGGAGGACGATGGAATTACGGAGTGACAAATGTGGAGTTTCTAACATATGCGCGCTTTGGAATTTATGATTAT
>CAZPRB010000079.1:0-8544 GCA_964588645.1 uncultured Acetatifactor sp.
GGCCGAAACCATTAATTGCTACTCTTACTGCCATTTTAGTTTCCTCCTAAAATATTGTTATTTTATATCTTTTGACATGACACGGAACCGCATCTCATAATACCGCTCCGATTGTCAAAATTTTATCAGCACTGTTATTTTACCTAATTCCTTGTGATAATTCAAGATGTAAATCAAAAATATTTGCCATTTCTATGTAAATTTTACAGTTTGTTTAGAAATCCTGTGGCTTTTTTCGCTTTTTTTGGTATACTTACCTTATTATGACGAAAGGATACGGGCTTACGCCCGGTGTAAAATATGCCTATTACAGCAGATTGCCACTTGCATTCCTCCCATTCCGGAGATTCCCGCACCCCCATGGAGGAAATGATATTACAGGGAATAAAGCAGGGACTTGACACCATGTGCTTTACGGAGCACATGGATTATGATTATCCTGACTGTGAGGACTTACCCCATGATGCCTTTGTGCTGCAGACCGATGCCTACTGCTACGACTTAGCCAAATACAAGGAGAAGTACGACGGATGCATCAGACTCCTCTTCGGCGCGGAGCTGGGACTGCAGCCGGAAATTGCACGGAAAAATGCCATATACGCCAAAGCCTATGATTTCGATTTCATCATCGGCTCCGCCCACATCTGTCACGGCAAGGACCCTTACTACCCTGCTTTCTTTGAGGGACGCAGCGATGAGGAGGCCTACCGGGAATACTTTGAATGTATTTTAGAGAATCTGAAGGTCTTCTCCAATTTCGATGTCTTCGGTCATCTGGATTATGTGGTGAGATACGGCACCAGCCGGGACAGGGATTATTCCTATGAGAAATACAAGGATATCTTCGATCAAATTCTGATACGCTTACTGGATATGGGGAAGGGAATTGAGCTGAATACCGGCGGTCTCATCAAGGGAATGCGGGAACCCCATCCCTGCATGGATGTGCTGAAGCGCTACCGTCAGCTGGGCGGTGAGCTTATCACCATCGGCTCCGATTCCCACGACGCAGGTCATATAGCAGGCTGCTTTGAC
This sequence comes from uncultured Acetatifactor sp., assembly GCA_964588645.1. GTDB lineage: Bacteria > Bacillota > Clostridia > Lachnospirales > Lachnospiraceae > Acetatifactor. The sequence continues at coordinate 1,036 of CAZPRB010000079.1, forward strand.
CGTGCCTATGACGCGCTGCGGGAATGCGGATTCAAGTATTATACCGTCTTTGAGCACCGTGTGCCGGAATTTCTTAAATTAAGCTGAGGGCAGTCCTTACATCTCGCACAGGACTACCACCTGCTTCGGCGTAGTCTGTGCAGGAATGCTTCTGGTGGAGGAATCATAGACCACCACCAGATTGTGGTTCGCGGGGCTGCCCTGGAAATACTGGTTATTGGTGGTGCGAATGTCCACCGTGCCATCAATATTCAACTGCAGGGTCTGACCCTCATTCACCATGGAGGTATTATAATATCCCACATCAACCATGCGTCCGTTCTTCTCCTGTGCAGCCACCACAGCGGTATACTGGGGAGGATAAATCAAGGGCACGGGGGCATCGGCACGATACCAGAAGGTACACTTCATACCCACGGACAAGGTCTCCCAGTCCACCACGAAGGTGGAGGGCGTCAGCATGAAATTCACGGTATTGCCGTCCGCATCCTCAAGTGTCACAAAAATCATACATCCGTCAGCTCTTCTGTTACCCACTCTGGCAGGCACCATCTCCACAATCGTTCCGGTCACGGAGCCAAAGCGGTTTCTTCTGTAGGAATTCATTCCGTCAAAACGATAATCCATTTTTCTTCCTCAAGCAAGTTTTGTTCTCTTTTATTGTATGTCAAAAGCGTACTGTCCGTGAATGTCCATCCCTCTTATAGGATAGTGCCGCCGCCCAGCACATATTCTCCGTCATAAAACACCACAGCCTGCCCCGGTGTGGATGCCCGCACCGGCTTCTCGAAGGTACACAGGACTTTTCCGTCCGTCTGCTTCTCAATCAGGCAATATTCCCCCAAATGATTGTAACGAATCTTGGCAAGCACTCTTCTGGGCTCCTGCAAATCAGCCATTCCCATATAGTTCACCCTGTCACAGAGTACCGTATGTGTGAACACATCCTCATTTTCGCCGATGACGACCTCATTGGTCTCAGGTATAATCTTTGTGACGAACACTCTCCTGCCCATGGGAAGCTCCAAGCCCTTGCGCTGTCCTACGGTATAGTGGGTAATGCCCTTGTGCCGTCCCAAAACGCGTCCATCCGTGCTGACGAAATTCCCCGGACCCGGCACACGTTCTCCTGCCTCCCTGTCAATAAAGCCTGCATAATCGTTGTCCGGCACAAAGCAGATTTCCTGACTGTCCGGCTTGTGCGCCACGGGAAGTCCCGCCTCCTCCGCAAGCTTGCGGATTTCCTCCTTGGTGTATTCCCCCACAGGCATCAGGGTGCGGGATAATTGCTCCTGTGTCAGATTATAGAGAGCGTAGGTCTGATCCTTTGCCTCCGTCACAGAACTGCGGATGGCGAACCTTCCGTTGGGCAGCCTGTCGATTCTGGCATAATGCCCTGTGGCAATGTAGTCCGCACCGATGTCCAGACTTCTCTTTAACAGGGATTCCCACTTCACATAACGGTTACAGGCGATACAGGGATTGGGGGTTCTGCCCTGCAGGTATTCCTCCACAAAATATTCCATGACATTGGCCTTGAATTCCCGTTTGAAATTCATGACATAATAAGGGATGTCCAAATGCTCCGCCACTCGTCTGGCGTCCTCCACGGCAGAGAGACCGCAGCATCCGCCGTTTGCCTCCTTCTCCGCTTCCTCCTCATCCTGCCATATCTGCATAGTCACACCAATGACATCATACCCCTGTTCCTTTAATAAAAAAGCAGCCACGGAGGAGTCAACTCCTCCGGACATGCCTACAACTACCTTTTCTTTCATGAATCATCCTTCTCTAATACTCTTCCTCTTCCTCATGCTCACTGATATCCGTCTTGGGCTTTTCCAGTCCCTCAATCTTAATACCGTTCTTCTCCGCATAATCCCAGAGTGCCGCATGAATCGCCTCCTCTGCCAGAAGGGAGCAATGCACCTTCACGGGCGGAAGGCCGTCCAGTGCCTCCATAACCGCTTTGTTGGTCACCTGCAGTGCTTCCTGAATGGTCTTACCCTTCACCAGCTCGGTTGCCATGGAGCTGGTAGCCACAGCTGCACCGCAGCCGAAGGTCTTGAATTTGGCTTCCTGAATAATACCGTTCTCGTCAATATCCAGGAACATTCTCATAATATCACCGCATTTAGCATTTCCCACCGTCCCCACACCGCTGGGATTCTCGATTTCACCCACGTTTCTGGGATTCTGGAAATGGTCCATTACTTTCTCACTATACATATTCATCCTCTTTTCTGCATTACTGCTGCTTCTTCATGAAATCCTCATACAGCGGAGACATATCCCGCAGTCTTGATATAATCTGCTTCAATTCCTCCACAACAATGTCCATCTCTTCCTTCGTGTTCTCCTCCGAAAGTGTCAGTCTGAGAGAGCCATGGGCTTCCTCATGCTTCAAGCCGATTGCCAGAAGTACATGGGAGGGGTCTAAGGAGCCGGAGGTACATGCGGAACCGCTGGAGGCACAGATGCCCTTTCCGTCCAGCATAATCAGCATGGACTCTCCCTCTATGAACAGGAAGGAGAAATTCACATTATTGGGAAGACGTCTGGTTCTGTCACCGTTCACCCAACAATAAGGAATCTCCTTCTCCACACGCTCCATCAGGTAATCTCTCAGCGCAAGCTCCTTCTTGGTCTTCTCGTCCATAATCCGGACAGCTCTCTTCACCGCTGCGCCGAGACCTACGATACCGGGCACATTCTCCGTGCCTGCCCTTCTGCTTCTCTCCTGCGCACCGCCGTGTACAAAGGAGCGGATTTTCACGCCGGTTCTGATATATAAGAAGCCGATTCCCTTCGGACCGTTCAGCTTATGACCGCTGGCGCTGAGCATATCAATATGCATCTCATCCACATTGATGGGCACCTGACCGAATGCCTGCACCGCATCCGTGTGGAACAGGATTCCGTGCTCCTTGGCAATGGCACCTATCTCCGCAATGGGCTCAATGGTACCGATTTCATTATTGGCAAACATAATGCTGATTAATATGGTGTCAGGACGGATGGCAGCCTTCAAATCCTCCAAGCGTACCAAACCCTTATCATCCACATCCAGATAAGTAATTTCAAAGCCTCTCTTCTCCAAATACTCGCAGGTGTGAAGAATGGCATGGTGCTCAATCTTTGACGTGATGATATGCTTTCCTTTTGCCGCATATGCCTCTGCAGTCGCCTTCAACGCCCAGTTGTCCGACTCGGATCCGCCTGCCGTGAAATAAATCTCCTCCGGCTTGCTGCCAAGTGCAGCTGCAATGGTCTGTCTGCTTTCGCTCACTGCCTTTTTGCCGAAGGAACCCAGGGAATAAATCGTGCTGGGATTGCCGTAATATTCCGAAAAATAGGGAAGCATTGCTTCCACAACCTCCGGTGCCGTCTTCGTGGTCGCCGCATTGTCTAAATATATCATGATAACAACCTCTTTTCTCCGTTCTCGCGGTTTTCTTCCTATTTATTTGCACTTTTTGTTAATTTATACCTTTGCACTAGGAAATACATTCAATAATATAGCACTCTGTATCTGTTCTGTCAACCGCGTCTGTGGAATATAATGGATAAAAGCTTTTCTCAGGTACAAAATGAAACAGGCAAAACAGCATCCCCTTATCATGGGTACCATGATTCTGACCATAACAGGACTCGTCAGCCGTATTATCGGCTTTTATTATCGGATTTATCTCACCAAGCTTTTTGGAGAAGAGGGAATGGGCATCTACCAGCTGCTCAACCCCATTCTGGCACTCTCCTTCTCCCTGACAGCGGCAGGCTATCAGACTGCAATCTCCAAATTCGTGGCAGAACGGACCTCCGCACATCCCCATGCTTCCTTCCGTCCCATGCTTGCAGGCTTGAGCATCTCCCTGCCCCTCTCCCTGCTCTGCAGCGGCGGCATCCTTGGTCTGACCGAAGCCATCGGCTGCCATCTCCTTCAGGAGCCCCGCACCGTCCCCATGCTGCGCATCCTCTCCTTCTCCATCCCTTTCGCTGCCGTTCACTCCTGCATCAACGGATATTTCTACGGCAAAAAGAAGGCTGCCGTACCCGCCGCCTCTCAGCTGTTAGAACAGCTGGCAAGAGTAGGCTGCGTCTATGCCATGTCCGTCCACGCCTTGAACAAAGGACAGCACCCCACCATCAATGTAGCCGTACTGGGTCTCACCTTCGGCGAGTTCATCTCCATGCTGGTATCCATACTGTTCCTCTATCATACCTATGCCACAGAACACAGTGCCTCTCCTGCCACCATGCCGGAGGGCAGACTCTGTCCGGTTTACAAGCTATACAAAAGCATCCTCGGAATGGCACTCCCCTTAACTGCCAACCGTATTGTGTTGAACCTGCTGCAAAGTGCGGAAGCCGTCTCCATACCTGCCAAGCTGCGTGCCTACGGCTATGACACCTCCACGGCGCTGAGCGTCTACGGCGTTCTGACCGGTATGGCCATGCCGCTAATCTTCTTTCCCAATGCACTGACCGGTTCCGTGGCGGTCCTGTTGCTGCCCGTCATCTCTGAAAATAATGCTCTCGGAAACAGGGAATCCGTAAAGAAAGCAATCCTTCGCACCCTAAAGTACTGCAGCCTGCTGGGCTGTACCTGCATGTGCGGCTTCGGACTGTTGGGACACCTTCTGGGCGAGCTGCTCTTCCACAGCGAGCTCGCCGGTCATTTCATCACCACCTTAGGCTTCATCTGCCCCTTTCTCTATCTGGACACCACACTGTCCGGTATTCTTCAGGGTCTGGGCAGGGCAGGAAGCATCTTCGTCATGAATGTCATCAGCCTCCTGGTCCGCCTGCTCTTTGTCTTTCTGGTGGTTCCCGCAATAGGCATCACCGGCTATCTATGGGGGCTTTTGGCAGGTCAGCTGCTGCAATGCATCCTCTATCTTCTCTGCCTCCGCCAATTTTTTAAGAAGCAAAATGGGTGACCGAATTATTCCGGTCACCCATCGATATCATTCTGTACATTAGAGCTTCGCAAATACAATTCCGTCCGTGCTGCCAACGTTCAAATTCCTGACACTGCCTACGAAATACTGATACTGCTGTAATACCTGATCCTTCTTCATATCGGAAATTGCCTTCACCATATCAAGGGAACGGATATCGCTGTCCTGTCCGATATAGTCGAAGTCCTCCTGCTTATTGAAAGTAAGTGAAATGTCTTCCAGCTTTGCATCCCGTCTGACGGGAGCAACGGCGGGAGAGTCTTCATGAATAGGGGCATTCTGATGCACTGCAGCTGCTTCCGGCTGTCCCATATCTGCTATGACAATCGGTTCCTTGTCAACGGCAGGAAGCCTGTAATTCTGTAAAACACTGCTGTAATCATTAATACTGCCTATACCCATGATTTCACCTCCTTCTAAAATACTATTCCTTGTCATTCTATTCGCACATCAAATCACACATACAAAAAATATATCGGTGATTTTCGTCAAAACCTTAGCTTTATTTTAAAACATTTTTCAATTCATCCATAAAGGTATTGATATCCTTGAATTCCCGATATACAGAGGCAAAGCGCACATAGGCAACCGCATCCAGCCCCTTCAGCTTGTTCATAACAAGCTCACCGATGGTCTCACTGGGTATCTCCTTCTCCTCCATATTGAAAATCTCATTCTCAACCTCGTCCACCAGCGTCGTAATCTGCTGCGCACTCACGGGACGTTTATGGCAGGCACGCAATACACCGGCCTCTATCTTCGCACGGTCATAGGTCTCCCTGTTATTGTCCTTCTTGATGATGATAAGCGGAATTGTCTCAATCTTCTCATATGTAGTAAAGCGCTTCCCGCACTCATCGCACACTCTGCGGCGTCTGATGGAATTGTTATCTTCTGCCGGTCTGGAATCAATAACTCTCGTATTTTCATGACTGCAAAAAGGACATTTCATAGGTTTCCCTCCCATAATTAGTCAGCTAAAAACAAACTTATATAAGCTATATTATAATAGAATTCAGCAATTGATGTCAACCAAAATAATGTCGGGCGTATTATGCGAAATATCATCCATTTCCTATTTACTTACATAGAAATGAAGTCAGATAAATTGGTATATACTTAATTGCGCCCTCCCTGCCGATATCCTTTTGTGAAAGAATAAAGCTTTCTTTGATATGTTTCGAATATTTTTTAGTAAACTCTGTTAATGATTCATGCTTTCCGGTTCCGGAGGATTTTACTTCAACAGCAGATATTTTTGCTCCCTGAGATATCAGAAAATCAATTTCATAATAATGTGTGCTTCCTTCCTTTTCCCATGTATGATAATACAATTCCCGCCCTGACGCTGCAATCATCTGGGCGACCAAATTCTCATACAAATATCCCAGATTTGCCGGTAATTTATCCGACATAAGCTTTGCATATATTTCATTTTCAGCAACAGGTCTGTCAATAAACATCAATGTGATAAAGAGCCCTGTGTCTGCAATATACAATTTGTAGCTATCCAAGTCCTTTGAAAGTGATAAGCTCACTCTTGGATCCGTAGAGTTGTAAGAGGGCAATACTGTTTTTGAATCGATTAATTCATATACTAATCTCTCTTCTGCGGAGGTCTTTCTCTTTCCCACCGCCGCGGACAGACGATAGCGCTTTCCATCCCTTGAGAGCTGCGCCGGAATCGAATGATAAATTGCAGACAGTTTTCCTGAAGGATCCAATTTCTTGAAATCCTCCTCATACAATTGAATAATCTGCCGTTTCACCTGATCAATCATGGAAAAATTATCACCATTCACATAGCTTTCTATCGCCTGAGGCATGCCCCCGACTGCCATATAGATTCTGATATCTCGCATGAGTTTACGGTTAACCTGCTGTCCAACACCCTTTTTCATTCCATAAAGCTTTTCTAATAAAGAGTAGTTATTCCCTGTCGCAGCACAAAACTCCTCGTAATCCATCGGATATACTTGAATTCTCATTTCCTCCGAAGGAATCAATATATTCTTCACGTTCTTCTTAATGGAAATCAAAGAACCTGTCTCCATATAATGATATCTTCCATCTTTTACCAGATGCTTAATTGCCTGCCTTGCTTTCGGAAATAACTGGACCTCATCAAAAATAATAAGCGATTCATGTTCATATAAATCAATCCTTCTCAGCGCCTGCAAACGCAAAAAAAACATATCCGGATTATTAATATCATCAAAACACGCCTTTTCTTCATCAGATGCCTTTGAAAAATCAATTAATATATATGATTTGTATTCGTTAATAGCGAACTGCTCCGCAATGGTAGACTTGCCAACTCGTCTTGCTCCTTCGAGCAATACTGCATATTTATCTGCATATTTTTCTTTCCATTCCAACAACTGACTATATGCCTTTCTCTTAAAATACATATTCCCCTCCATTTCTCTTCCGGTCATGCATTTCTTCAAAATTATTATATATCGAAATATGCATTTCTTCAATATTATTTTTTATATAAATATGCATTTCTTCAAAATTATTATTCACCAAAACATGCATTTCTTCA
>CAZPRB010000080.1:0-8435 GCA_964588645.1 uncultured Acetatifactor sp.
ATGTGAACAGCGGTTCTGTTCATGTGGTGGATGATATTGTGTATGATATGATTCCGCTGGTGGAGCCCCTTGTGAGTGAGGGCATTAAGGATGCGGATACCATCAAGGCGGCAGTGCTGAATCTTGCGAATATTCCTTATCCGGAGGAAGAAATCATCGAGGCGGTGGATGAGGTGCTGGAGTTGGAGAAAATGGGACAGCTTTTCGCTCCGGATATTTACGAAAATTATGTGTTTGATTTTAAGAACAGACAGACTGTAGTAAAGGCTCTGTGTCTTCATATTGCCCATGATTGTAATTTGGCTTGCCAATATTGCTTTGCAGAGGAAGGCGAATATCACGGCAGACGTGCCCTGATGAGCTTCGAGGTCGGAAAGAAGGCGCTGGATTTCCTTGTGACGAATTCCGGCAACCGCGTGAATCTGGAAGTGGATTTCTTCGGCGGAGAGCCGTTGATGAACTGGCAGGTTGTCAAGGATTTGGTGGCGTACGGAAGAAGTCTTGAGGAACCCCATCATAAGAAATTCCGCTTCACATTGACCACCAACGGCGTGCTGCTCAATGATGAAATCCTGGAATTCGCCAATAAAGAGATGGCGAATATTGTTCTCAGCATTGACGGACGTAAGGAGGTACATGACAGAATGCGTCCCTTCCGGGGTGGTCAGGGAAGCTATGATATGATTGTTCCCAAATTCCGGAAGGTGGCTGAGAGCCGCGACCAGATGAATTATTATGTGCGCGGAACCTTCACTCATAATAATCTGGATTTTTCAAAGGATGTGCTGCATCTGGCTGACCTGGGCTTTAAACAGATATCTGTGGAGCCGGTGGTGGCTCAGCCCACGGATTCCTATGCTATTACGGAGACGGACATCCCCGTTATTAAGGAAGAGTATGATAAACTGGCAGTAGAGATGTTAAAGCGTCGCAGGGAAGGAAGAGGCTTCAATTTCTTCCACTTTATGATTGACCTGCAGGGCGGCCCCTGTGTGGCAAAGAGACTTTCGGGCTGTGGTTCCGGTACGGAGTATTTGGCAGTCACCCCCTGGGGAGATTTCTATCCCTGTCATCAGTTCGTGGGAAATGAGAAATTCCTGATGGGCAATGTGGATACAGGCATTGTGAGAGAGGATATTCGTGATGAATTCAAATGCTGTAATGTATATGCAAAGGAGAAATGCAAGAAATGCTTTGCAAAGTTCTATTGCAGCGGTGGCTGTGCAGCGAACTCCTATCATTTTCACGGCAATATCAATGATGCGTATGATGTGGGCTGTGAGCTTCAGAGAAAGCGTATCGAGTGTGCCATTATGATGAAGGCTGCACAGAACGAGGAGGAATGAGTGAAAAGCAGACCCTAGATAAGCGGTAGGTTAAGCAGACTTTAGATTAAGAAAGGACTGAGGATAAATGAAGAAGAATAAAGCAATCATGATACTTCTCTGTGCGGTGCTTCTTCTGGCAGGTATTACCTATGTGGATATTTTCGGCTTGGATGCTGAGGGTGTGGGCAGTGCGTCAGATATCAAGCTGGGGCTGGATTTGGCCGGCGGAGTCAGTATTACCTATCAGGTGGTCGGCGATGAGAAGCCGGATCAGACAGATATTGACGATACCGTAGCCAAGCTTCAGAAGAGAGTGGAGCAGTACAGTAAAGAGGCGATTGTATACCAGGAGGGTGCCGACAGAATTAATATTGAGATTCCGGGTGTGAATGATGCCAATGCTATTCTGCAGGAGTTAGGCAGACCCGGTGCCCTGTATTTCATTGCAGAGACGGACGCGGAGGGAAATCCCAATTATACCGGTCAGGCCGTGGAGCAGGAAGACGGTTCCGTCGCATATGAAGTGGAATTGGTGAAGAGTCTGGATGAACTGAAGGCGGATGGTTCCATTATGCTGGAGGGAACGGATGTAAAGAGCGCAACCGCCAAAACAGGGACTGATTCCATGAACAATACCGTGAATCTGGTAGAGCTGATTATGACGGATGAGGGGCGGGAGAAATTTGCCATTGCCACTGAAAATGCATATACCAAGGGAGAAACTCTGGGCATATATTATGACGGAAGCTTTGTCAGCGTACCGAGGGTAAACGGAGTGTTCACGGACGGCATGGCTTCCATATCACCCATGGCGTCCCGTGAGGAGGCAGAAAGTGTAGCCTCCACCATACGTATCGGCGGTTTGAAGCTGGAGCTTGAGGAACTGCATTCTAAGGTGGTTGGAGCACAGCTTGGAGAAGAGGCGATTGAGACAAGCCTTCTGGCGGGGGCAATCGGACTTGCCGTTGTGATTGTATTTATGATTGCGGTATATTATCTTTCCGGTCTTGCCTCAGCGATTGCATTGTTATTGTATGTGGCATTATCAGTTCTGCTAATCAGGGGCTTTGATTTGACACTGACCTTGTCCGGAATCGCCGGCATTATCCTGTCCATCGGTATGGCAGTGGATGCGAATGTGATCATTTTTGCGCGAATCCGTGAGGAGCTGGCTACCGGCAAGACGGTAAAGAGTTCCATGAAAATCGGTTATGACAAGGCACTGCCTGCCATTTTGGACGGCAATATTACTACCTTGATTGCTTCGGCAGTACTGCTGTTAATTGCACCCGGTACTGTCAAGGGCTTTGCACAGACCTTGGCATTGGGCATTGTGTTATCCATGTTTACAGCGTTATTTGTCACAAAGTATTTGATGCAGGCGCTGTATGCGCTGGGCTTTACTTCCGAAAAATGGTATGGTGTGGGTAAGAATGTCAAAACAATTGATTTCATAGGAAGAAGGGGCATTTTCTTCAGTATTTCCATCGCTGTGATTGCGGCGGGCTTTGTTGTGATGGGTATTCACAAGGTAAATACCGGAGAAGGACTGAATTATAGCTTGGAATTTAAAGGGGGTACAGCCACTACAGTAACCTTTCAAGAGGCGAAAACCTTGGAGGATGTAAACAGTGAAATCGTTCCTCTGATTGAGGAAATAACGGGCAGTGTCGTACAAATTCAGACAGTGCAGGAGAGTAACGAGGTTATCTTTAAGACGAATTCCCTGGATGTGGAGACGAGAGAAGCCCTGAACAGTATGTTTCAGGAGCATTTCAATGTGAGTGACGACAGGATAGTCTCTGAGACCATCAGTTCCACCATCAGTGATGAGATGAAGTCGGATACCATTTTGGCTGTGGTGATTGCGATTGTGTGTATGCTGATATACATCCGTATCCGCTTCAGTGATATCCGTTTCGGCATCAGCAGTGTGGTTGCCCTGCTTCATGATGTGCTTGTGGTACTGGTATTCTACGGGGGGGCACGGGTGCCCGTTGGCAATACCTTCATTGCATGTATGCTGACGATAGTGGGTTATTCCATCAATGCTACCATTGTAATCTTTGACCGTGTGCGTGAGAATATGGCGGAAATGACCCGCAGGGATGATTTGAAGGATGTGGTGAACAGCAGTATTACGCAGACCTTGTCCAGGAGTATTTTCACCTCTCTTACTACCTTTATCATGGTTGTATTCCTGTATATACTGGGAGTGACAAGCATCCGCGATTTTGCCCTGCCGTTGATGGTAGGTATAGCCTGCGGTGCCTACTCCTCCGTATGTATCGCGGGTGGGCTTTGGTATGTTCTGCGTAAGAAATTTCCGCCCAAGGTAAGGGAAGAGTAAATTTGTTTTTATAAATTCTTTAGATTCCTTTATCGTGTGTTTATTGATTTGAGAAAAGGAAAGCGGTAGGATAGAACCAGAATAATCAATGGAAAGGTGTGACTGTTGTGAAAGAAAAAATATATCGTTTTATGCGGGGCAGATATGGAAATGACAGTTTTAATCGCTTCCTGATGTTTGTTGCACTGGTTCTTGTGCTTTTATCCGTGTTTGGGGTTCCGTTTACCTATGTGGCGGGTCTGTTGTGTATGATATATGCATATTTTAGGATGTTTTCCAGAAATATCTATAAACGGCAGGCGGAAAACGCCGTTTATTACAGGTACGAATATAAGGCAAAGCAAAAAATTGCCACATGGAAGCGGGATATGCAGCAGCGAAAAACGCATCATATCTACCGGTGTCCCTCCTGCAGACAGAAAATCAGAATTCCGAAGGGCAAGGGCAGAATAGAAATCAGATGTCCTAAATGCAGTCATACCTTTATCAAAAGGAGCTAGTATGTTTGGATATATCATCATCAATAAGGGAGAAATGAAATTCAAGGAATTTGACGTATATCATTCTTATTATTGTGGATTGTGCCAAGCCCTGAAGGAGCAGTACGGCTGGCCGGGACAGGCAAGTCTGACCTACGATATGACCTTTGTGACCATGCTCTTAAGCAGTCTCTATGAGCCGGATACCACTGTGCGGGATGTAAAGTGTATCGCACATCCCTTTGAGAAGCATTGTGTCAGAGAAAATGAGTTTTCTTCCTATGCGGCAGATATGAATGTCCTGTTCAGCTACTATAAGTGTCTGGATGACTGGGAGGATGAGCGCAAGGTCAGCAGACTGGCGTACGGCAAACTATTGAAGAAGGCGTACGCAACCGTGCGTGACCGGTATCCGGAGAAGGTAGCCAAAATTAACAGGCTGATGAGCAGACTATCTCAGGAGGAGAAATCTCGGAATCAGGACGTGGACCAAATGGCAGGACTGTTTGGAGAAATCATGGGAGAGATTCTTGCCGTAAGAGCAGATGAGTGGCAGGATGAATTGTTCGAAATGGGGAGCTATTTAGGAAAGTTCATCTACCTTTCAGATGCCTATGAGGACATGGAAGAAGACTTGAAGAAGGGAAGCTACAATCCTTTGGCAAGCCGTCTGGAGAATCCTGATTTTGAAGAGGAAGTGAAAACCATTCTGACTATGATGATGGCAGGCTGCTGTAAAGCGTTTGAGAAGCTGCCAATCATTGAAAATGCGGAAATCCTGAGAAATATTTTGTATTCCGGTGTTTGGTATCGATATGAATTGAGCAGTCAGAAGCGTAGGGCTGTTCCCGAAGAAGATAGGACAAAGGAAGAAGGACAAGGAGCAGAAAATGCGTGATCCATATGAGATTCTGGGTGTACCCGCAAGTGCAACAGAGGAAGAAATCAAAAAGGCATATAAGTCTCTGAGCAGGAGATATCATCCCGATGCCAATATCAATAATCCTAATAAGGCGGCAGCAGAAGAGAAATTCAAAGAAATCCAGCAGGCATATCAGCAGATTATGAAGGAGCGTACGGAGGGATATAACGGTTACAGAGGTTTTGGCGGAAGCTCTACCGGCTATGAGAATGACGGACATCTGCGTGCGGCAGGAAATTATATCAGAAGCGGTTATTACCGTGAGGCCAGAAATGTTCTGGACAGTATCACCGAAAATGCCAGAAATGCAAGATGGTATTATTACAGTGCGCAGGCTCATGCGGGTATCGGCAATCAGGTGGCAGCACTGGAACACGCAAGGCGCGCCCGGGCTTTGGAGCCCGGTAATATGGATTATTACAATCTGGTCTGTCAGTTTGAAAACGGGGGAACCTGGTATCAACAAAGACAATATACCTACGGACAGCCTTATGCGTCCGGCAATGGGTTCTGCTTCAAGCTCTGTCTTGCCAACCTGATCTGTAACCTTTGCTGCGGAGGCAGCGGTATGTGGTGTGGCGGCATCCCCTATTATTGAAAAATAACCAGAACCTGATGCTAAGCCCCGATTCTATTTGGAGGCTTCATATGCTGCAATCAGTCTCGCACGTGCGGCAGCATCCACGGGAACGCTGGGGGAGTTTGCATCGCAGGTGTCTTCTGCCTCTACTATGAGAACGGATGCGTCCTCGGACAGTGTGTGGGTATGGTAGGTTCCCTGCTTGATGTTAAATACCTTTCCGGGCTCCAGCGGAACCGCGTAGATTTTCTGTAAGGTCTCATCCTCGGCAAGAAATAAGGTGCAGCTTCCCTTTAATAAGATGAAGGCCTCGTCTGTCAGGCTGTGCTGCTGAAAGTTTGAGATGCTTGTAAGATCCAATTCCGGATGATAATTCAACATGGCAACACGGAAATCCCTGCAGTGAAACAGTCTGGAATATCCGATTCCCTCATGCGAATGTATTTCTATAAGCTTCTGTAAAGTACTCATAAAATGAAATCCTCCTATCTGTTAAATATGTTTTCCCTGATTGAAATTATAACACTGCTGAATAGGTTTGACAAATATTACTTGACTGCTTTACGAAGGCATACGGAAAATGCTACAATGGACAAAAAGCTTGGTGTGAACGCGCGATATGCAGGACGGAGCAGAGATGGAAAAGTGGTATGTGGCTGCCAAAAAGGCAGATTTTGAAAAATGGGCGAGGGAGTTTCAAATCAGTCCGGTGCTTGCACGGATTCTCAGAAACAGAGATTTGACGGAGGAGGCACAGGTACGTAAATTTCTCTACGGCACTCCGGAGGATTGCTATTCTCCGTGGCTGCTCAAGGATATGGACAAGGCGGTCGGACAGATACGGGAGGCTGTGGAAGCGAAGAAGTTCATTCGCGTAATCGGAGATTATGATGTGGACGGCATCTGTTCGGCCTATATTCTGACCAAGGGTCTGCAGGTGCTGGGAGCCAACGTGGATACCGCCATTCCGCATCGTATTCATGACGGCTACGGCTTGAATGAACATCTGATAGAGCTGGCTGCCCGGGATGGTGTAGGAATGATAGTTACCTGTGATAACGGCATTGCGGCAGCAGCCCAGGTGGAGCATGCCGCTTCCTTGGGAATCTGGGTGGTGGTGACGGACCATCACGAAGTTCCTTACGCGGAAGAAAACGGAGTGCGCAGTGAGATATTGCCGCCCGCGTCAGCAGTGGTGAATCCCAAGCAGGAACAGTGCCGTTATCCGTACAAGAACATATGCGGTGGTGTAGTGGCCTATAAGCTTGTGCAGGCTCTGGCGGAGCGCACAGGCAATGAGGAGCTTGGCGATACACTGGAGGAGCTGCTGGAATTTGCCGCCTTTGCCACCGTGTGCGATGTGATGGAGCTGAAGGACGAGAACCGTATTCTGGTCAGGGAAGGCTTGAAAAGAATGAGAAACACAAGAAACTTAGGATTGCGGGCATTGATGGAGGTAAATGGATTGCAGCCGGAACGCTTGTCCGCATATCATCTGGGCTTTGTACTTGGTCCCTGCCTGAATGCTACAGGCCGTCTTGATACGGCAAAGCGTGCTCTGGAGCTGCTGCAGAGCTCCAACAAGGTGGATGCCATGAGCGCTGCAGGAGAGCTGAAGGCGTTAAATGACAGCCGCAAGAACCTGACTTTAGAGGGCGTCAGGGAGGCGGAACGGTATCTTGAGGAACATCATATGGAGCAGGATGCGGTCATGGTCATCTATCTGCCGGAGGTACATGAGAGTCTGGCGGGTATTATTGCAGGACGCATCAGGGAAAAATATAATCATCCCGTATTTGTCCTCACCAAAGGAGAGGAGGGGGTGAAGGGCTCCGGGCGTTCTATCGAAGGATATCATATGTATGAGCACATGACCCGGGTGCAGCATTTCTTCACCAAATTCGGAGGACATAAGCTTGCGGCAGGCTTGTCCATGGCGGAGGAAGATATAGAGTCTCTGCGCAGAGAGTTGAATGCCGATTGCAATCTGACAGAGGAGGATTTCCTTCCCAAGGTACATATCGATGTACCCATGCCGCTGTCCTATGCGGATGAAAAGCTGGCAAGAGAGCTGGAGCTTCTGGAACCCTTTGGCATGGGCAATCCCAAGCCTTTGTTCGCCCAGAAGGATCTGATTTTTAAGGCGGGCTATAAAATGGGAGCTAACCAAAGCTTTGCCAGATACCGGGTGCAGACTCCGGAGGGCAGAGAGGAGTGGCTGGTGTTCTTTGGCGACCTTGACAGGCTTGGCACCTGTCTGGATGAGAAATACGGAGCGGGAAGTGCCGATGCCCTGTATGCAGGCAAGGGAAGCTTTCCGCTGTCCGTCGTGTATCAGTTGGGAAGGAATACCTACAGAGGAAAAACAGAAAAGCAGCTTATCCTGCAGTATTTCTGCTGAGATACGAGTGCGGTTTTATGATTTTTCAAGTCTTTTTTTAGATTTAAATCAGAAATTGTACACACTTTGTACACATTTTCTCTGTAATATATATTTCAGATAGTTGATGAAATCACTATCTCCCCCCCTCATAAGAAAATCGTAAAGAAGCTCCGGTGTCAGCCGGGGCTTCTTTACGTATGTGCTGCTGCGCATGCTTCCGGATGCGCGTCCGGATGCGGGTTTCGAAAAAGGGGTGGTAGAAAAGCCCAAAATAGAGTAGAATAGTAAGGAAGCGGAAGCTTGCAGCTTCTGCAGAAAGGCAAGGTAGAAAGCATGAAATTAACAGATTTACTGAGCGGAATAAATTATGAATGTGTGCAGGGTACCAAGGAG
>CAZPRB010000081.1:0-8417 GCA_964588645.1 uncultured Acetatifactor sp.
CCCAAATGCTCTTTCGTCAGCTTGAATACGGTACCCGACAGCAGGAACACACCAATCAGGTTGGGGATTACCATCAGGCCGTTGCAGGTGTCAGAAATGCTCCATACCAGTCCCAAATCAACTGTCGCACCGACAATAGCCACTAAGGAGTAGATTACCATGAAGGGCTTGACCACCTTGGAGGAAAATACGAATTCGACACAGCGCGCTCCGTACAAGCCCCATCCGATGATGGTGGAAAAGGCAAAGCAGCACATGGAGATGGCAGTAAAGATGGTTACCCATTTTCCGTAGGTGGAGGTGAAGCCCAAGATAGTAAGCTCTGCTCCTGCTGCCTGTCCATAGGCAACCGGTACACCGCTGCAGAGAACCACCAGCGCTGTCAGGGTACAGATGACAATGGTATCCGCAAATACTTCAAAGATGCCGAAAAATCCCTGCTTTACGGGCTCTGCCGTATCTGCACACGCGTGTGCAATAGAGCCGGTACCCAGACCTGCTTCATTTGAGAAAATACCTCTTGATACACCCTTGGTCATACTGGTGAAGAAGCTTCCTACCACACCTCCGGTAAAGGCAGCCGGACGGAAGGCTCCGCATACGATGGAATATAAGACTCCGGGGACATTCTGAATATGCAACAGCACAACACCCAGAGAAAGTACTATGTAAAGAATCGCCATGAAGGGAACCAGCTTTTCAGAAACACTTCCGATTCGCTTGACACCGCCCAGCAGCACACTTGCCACCAGCAGCATAATGATAACACCGATAATCAGACTGCTTGCCTGCACGCCGGTCTCCGGAATGACATCAAAGCTCAAAAGCGCGGAATTGATAGCGGCAGTAATGGTATTCACCTGTGTTGCATTTCCGGTTCCGAAGACGGTGAGAATACCAAATACGGAGAAAAGCACTGCAAGCCAATGCCATTTTTTGCCCAAACCGTTCTTAATGTAGTACATGGGACCGCCCACCAGCTCGCCCTTTTCGTTGCGCTCCCTGAAGTGGACTGCCAGAACCACCTCCGAGAACTTGGTACACATTCCCAGAAAAGCAGATACCCACATCCAGAACACGGCACCGGGACCGCCGATTGCAATAGCGCCTGCCACGCCGGCGATATTGCCCGTTCCCACCGTTGCGGAAAGCGCGGTA
The DNA here is from genome assembly GCA_964588645.1 of uncultured Acetatifactor sp. Taxonomy (GTDB): domain Bacteria; phylum Bacillota; class Clostridia; order Lachnospirales; family Lachnospiraceae; genus Acetatifactor. Next base: position 1,159 of record CAZPRB010000081.1, read on the forward strand.
CAGACTGCCTGAAACGGCGTCAAAGCCCCGTGGGTAGCTTCCTTTTTTTCAAAGACCTTTCCGATGGTTTCCTTCATTGTCAAAGGAAATTTGCGTATCTGAACAAATTTTGTACGGATACTGAGGTATAAGCCGACGCCAATGATACAAATCATTGCCGGAACCCCCCATATAAAACCGTTCACCACCTCGTTAACAGATTCTATCAGCTGTAACATGTTATTTCTTCCTCCTTAATGCAATTCCTTTGTTCTGCATGCTTGATGTTTTGTTTCCCATTCAGGGTATAAATACTTTCTCCGCTTGTCACAAGAATATTCTGATGCTCGGCTATAATGTTACCATACTGAGATACAGAAATCAATTTCATATCCACTTTTACAAAAATCCCTTTTATTTACACCCCACCACAATGGGAATCACTCCTCGGGAACAACCTTCCGGAACTGCTGCATACGCTCCTCAAACTGCTCATAAAAATCCCGGGCTGTATCGTAGGCCTTCAGATAAAAGGTATTTAGCAAAAAGACATTCAGATTCCTGCGGAAGGCATCATCCCCGCTGTCGTTCACAAGCGTCTCCACTTGGTTTAACAGATAATGCCAGGTGGTCACAAAGGACTGATTGCGCACTAAATCGGGAGTGTCAATCCATTTGCTGACCTTCACCTTGCTGCGCACCTTCTCCTCACATTCCCCCGTCTGCAGGAAATACCGGAAGGAACCATTCTCATAATATCTTCCCAGCGGAAATAATCTGCAGATTCCGGGGCGGAGGTCATGAATACTGCAGCGCCCTTCCCCGTTCAAGAAGAAACAGGTCTCCTCATCTCCCACCATGCGGAGATTGGGCAAAATGACTCCGTCCACCACATTCAACTCCACCGCTGTTCCTATGAGCTGCGACGGCTCCTGATGCAGGCCCTTTGTCAGACGATAAACATCCAAGGGATCCAGAATAATGGAGTGACCCATACCGCGGCAGCAACGGGAACAGCCCATGCACCCGCGACAGTCTGCCTTAACCATATCCTGCAAGCCGTATAATCTGCCGTCCGATATTTCCTCCAGCGTGACATTTCTCTTCATTGCGTGTCCTCGTTTCCCATCCTTTTAGGAATATTTTATCACAACTACTGCTCATCAACCACTATTTTTATCATTGGCTCTATGCTATAATGACCTTAGCTTTGACAGAATACTTTTCGGAGGTAGCACCCATGTTAAGAATCAAAAAAGGCTTAGAAAAGCTGTATCACCTTTCAAATGGCTTCGTACAGGTCCTTGCCATCCTGTTTTCCGGTTTTTTATTCCTCTGCGGATTTCTGAGCACCTGCTACTGTCAGGATATGGAATCACAGCTGGTATTGACAAGGTTGGATTCCCCTCTTTGGAATGCTGTGGGCATTGCCCTGTTCCTTCTGCTGATAGGTCTTCCTGCATATGTCGCCGGGCGCAAGTCTGCTCTCGTCAACAGAATCCTTTTCGTCATCATCTCACTGTGGATTCTCGGAATGGGAGCAATCTTAATTCTGTTCAGTAAGACAGTACCTGCAGCAGATGCTTACTCAGTGTACGGAATTGCAAGTGTTCTTGCAAATGGGGACACCTCCGTCATTCATCCCACGGCTTCCTATCTCTCCTACTACCCTCAGCAGATTGGATTGGTTGCCTTTTACGAACCCTTGATTCGACTGTGGAATCTGCTGCCTTTCAATGTTCCGGCATATCATTTTTTGAAGGTTATTTACGTTTTTCTGGCACTAATTATTTTTTATTTTCAATATCACACGGTACATTTACTCTTTCAAAATGACAGAATAGACTTCATTTTCATGCTCCTTATGGGTGCAAATCTCCCCTTCATCATGTACACCTCCTTTGTGTATGGTGAGATTCCGTCCTTTGCCGCGCTGGGAATCGCCGTTTATTGTTTTCTGCGTATGCTTACGGCTTTATCCGAATCGCAAAACAGGCATGCTGTGGGCTATGCCGTCTTGGCACTTCTCTTCTTCACCATGAGTGTGCAGCTTCGGAAAAACTCTTTGATTCTTATCATTGCAGTGGTTCTGGTCAGTTTTCTGCTCTGGTGTAAGTACCAGAAACCGCTGTTACTGTTGTTTGCCGTACTCTGCGCTGTGTGCTCCGTCAGCATCCTCCCTCTGATTCAAAAGGGCTACGAGCTTCGCGCGGACAATACCCTGCGCTCCGGTGTAACCGCTACATCCTACCTTGCAATGGGTATGCAGGAGTCCTCCCGCGCCAACGGATGGTACAACGGCTTCAACTTCAATACCTACGAGGGAACCGGCATGGACACCGAATTGACAAATGAAATCAGCCGTGCCGCCATCCGGGAACGTCTCAGCTATTTCAAGGAAAATCCGGACTATGCCTTCCGTTTCTATGGGCAGAAATTCCTGTCTCAATGGGTGGACGGCACCTATGCATGCCGTCAGGCAACTCTGGCGACCTTCGGCGGAAGACGGGCTTTCTTTCAAGAGCTTTACCAGGGAAAATACAGCGGGGCATTTATCGCTTACTGTAATGCCTTCCAAAACATTGTATATTTGGGATTATTCTTATGCTGTGTGGGAATATGCAAGAAGAAAATAGATGTCAAAATCAAGGGACTACCGTTCTATTTGGGATTGATAGGAGTGTTCGGCGGATTTCTGTTTCACATGATATGGGAAGCCAACTCCCGCTACATTTTCCTGTACGGAATGTTGTTGCTTCCCTATGCAGCTGCAGGAATCGAAGCCTGTCTGACAACAGTGGCCCGATTCCGCAGCCTACCTTCAACCAAGTAGCAATCCAAGCGTCCGCACCACAAGTGCCGCCATCCACGCCAATGCGCACTGCCATACAATGACACCCGCAGCCCATTTGCGGCCCAGCTCACGTCTGACAGCTGCCACTGCTGCCACACAGGGCGTATAAAGGAGACTGAACACCAGAAGGGCTGCTGCACTGAGGGAAGAGAAGGCGGTCTCCACGCTGCCTCCGAACAGGACCTCCAAGGTAGAGACCACGCTCTCCTTTGCCATAAAGCCGCTGATTAACGCCGTGCATATCCTCCAATCTCCCAGTCCGATGGGACGAAATACAGGTACAAGCAAGCCGGATATCATGGCCAGAATGCTGTCCTCGGAATTTGTCACCATGTTCATGTGAAAATCAAAGCTTTGCAAAAACCAGATAACCATCGAAGCTATCAGGATAACCGAAAACGCTCTCTGCAGAAAGTCCTTTGCCTTCTCCCAGAGCAGCTGAATCACATTGGCAGCACTGGGAAGGCGGTAATTGGGAAGCTCCATCACAAAGGGCACTGCCTCCCCCCGGAACAGAACTCCCTTATACAGGAAAGCAACCAAAACGCCCGTCAGGATACCCAGAATATAAAGACCGGACATAATCAATCCCCCTTTTTGCGGGAAGAATGCACTCACAAAGAAGGAGTAAATCGGCAGCTTCGCCGTACAACTCATAAAAGGTGTCAGCAAAATCGTCATTTTGCGGTCCCGCTCACTGGGCAGGGTTCTGGTAGCCATAACAGCCGGAACCGTACATCCGAAGCCAATCAGCAGAGGGACAATACTTCTCCCCGAAAGACCTATCTTACGGAGCAGCTTATCCATGACAAAAGCAACCCTGGCGATATATCCGCTGTCCTCCAACAGAGAAAGGAAGAAGAATAAGGTCACAATCACAGGCAGAAAGCTGAGTACACTTCCCACTCCGGCGAAGACGCCGTCTATCACAAGGCTCTGCAGAGTCTCGTTTACACCAGCCGCCATCATGGCATCTGCAGCCAGCTGCATCAACCAATCCACAGCCATTTCCATCAGTCCCTGAAGCCATGCACCGATTACATTGAAGGTCAGCACAAAAACAGACACCATAATAAGAATAAATGCCGGGATTGCCGTATACTTGCCGGTCAGAATTCTGTCTATTTTCTGGCTGCGGACATGTTCCCTGTTCTCTCTTGGCTTTGTAACGGTTTTCTCGCATACCTTTTTGATAAATCCGAAGCGCATATCCGCAATCGCTGCACTGCGGTCCAGCTCTCGCTCCGTCTCCATCTGCAACACAATATGCTCCAGCATTTCCTTCTCGTTCAAATCCAGATTCAATGCCTCCAGCACAAGCCGGTCACCCTCTATCAGCTTATTGGCAGCAAAGCGGACGGGAATACCTGCATCCTCTGCATGATCCTGAATCAGGTGAATAATGGCATGCAGACATCTGTGTACTGCACCCTTGTGGTCATTTTCATCACAGAAATCCTGTCTGAGCGGTCTCTCCTGATATCGGGCAATATGGATTGCATGCTTGACCAGCTCGTCGATACCTTGATTCTTCGCCGCTGAAATGGGCACTACAGGAACACCCAGCAAATGCTCCATGGCATTCACTTCTATGTATCCGCCGTTTCCGTCCACCTCATCCATCATGTTCAAGGCCACAACCATAGGAATATTCATTTCCAGAAGCTGCATGGTTAAATACAGGTTCCGCTCTATATTGGTAGCATCCACGATATTGATAATCGCCGTTGGCTTTTGCTCCAAAACAAAATTTCGGGATACAATCTCCTCGTTGCTATAGGGGGACATGGAATAGATACCCGGCAGGTCTGTTACAACAGTGTTCGGATAACCCTTGATAGACCCGTCCTTCCGGTCAACGGTGACTCCCGGGAAATTACCCACATGCTGATTGGAGCCGGTCAACTGATTAAACAGAGTCGTTTTGCCGCAATTCTGGTTGCCCAGCAATGCAAAGGTCAGCGTGGTGTCCTCCGGCAGGGGATTACCGTCCTCCGGTCTGTGGAATTTTCCTTCCTCACCCAGACCCGGATGTGCCATCCTACGTTTCCTGACAGCCTCTGTTTGCTGTCCTTTTCTTTGGTCTTCCTTTTCTTCCTGCAGGATGGGCGTTATTCCGATTTTCTCTGCATCCGCCACCCGTATGGTAAGCTCATAGCCGTGTATTTTCAATTCCATGGGGTCACCCATGGGTGCCAGCTTCACCACAGTCACTTCCGTGCCGGGAATCACTCCCATATCCAAAAAATGCTGACGCAGCGCACCTTCGCCGCCAACGGTATCAATGATTGCTTTTTTTCCGATTTCTAACTCTTTTAATGTCATATGCTTTCTCTTTTTTGCGTCTCTATCGAAGAAGGGAAAAGCCTTCGCTCTTCCCTTCCTGCTATCATTTTGTATACAGTTATTTATTTCGCAGCCATCTCTGCTTTTAACTTCTCAGTCAAAGCAGGAAGAATCTTGTTCAAATCGCCTACGATACCGTAGTCAGCTACGTCAAAGATAGGAGCGGTCTCATCCTTATTGATTGCAATAATCAAATCAGACTCCTCCATACCTGCCAAGTGCTGGATAGCACCGGAGATACCGATTGCAAAGTATACATTAGGACGAACGGTTTTACCGGTCTGACCTACCTGAAGATCCTTGGGCTTCCAGCCTGCATCTACAACTGCACGGGAGCAGCTTACGGTACCGCCGATAACCTCTGCGAGGTCCTCCAGCAATTTGAAGTTCTCAGCACTGCCGACACCACGACCACCGGATACCAGAATCTTAGCATCCATGATATCTACGGTATCGGAAACTGCCTTAACAACCTCGAGAATCTCTACATACTTGTTGTCAGGAGTAAATCCGGGATTGAACTCGATAATCTCTGCCTTAGCACCCTCTACCTTAGGAAGCTTCTGCATAACGCCGGGACGTACAGTAGCCATCTGAGGGCGGAAATCAGGACAAGCGATGGTAGCAATTGTGTTACCGCCGAATGCAGGACGGGTCATCAGCAGCTGGTTAGCCTTCTGCTCTCTGCCGGGAATGGGGTTGATAGGGAAATTACCAATCTCCAGTGAGGTACAGTCAGCAGTCAAACCGGTATGCACTCTTGCGGAAACACGGGGACCTAAGTCACGTCCGATTGCAGTAGCACCTACAAGGAAAATTTCAGGTTTGAACTCGCCTATTACAGATGCAAGTGCATGAGCGTAGGGCTCGGTTCTGTACTCTTTCAATTCAGGATCATCTACTACGATAACCTTATCAGCGCCGTATGCAGCCAGCTCATCAGCCAAGCCTTTTACGTCGCTACCAACTAATACAGCAGTAACTTCTGTATTTAAATCTTTTGCAAGGTCTTTGCCTTTACCAATTAACTCGAAAGCAATGCTGTTGATGCAATTGTCTACCTGCTGAGCAAAGACATATACACCCTTATATTCTGCTAAATTCATTGTTTTTTCCTCCATTTTATTTCCGCATGAGCTTAGATGACATGCTTATCTTTTAACTTACCTACAATGTAATCTACAGCTTCGGTAGGATCTAAGTTAACTACTTCGCCGGCACCCTTTCTTACCTTATCGGATGCTTTTGCGATCTGGGTAGGTGAACCCTTCAAACCTAAGTTAGAATCCTCTACATCTACAAGGTTTGCTCTGCCCCATACGGTAATCTCTGCTTCACATGCATCGAAGATTCCGCCGGGAGTCATGTAACGGGGCTCGTTCATCTCGCCCAATGCAGTTACCAGACAAGGCATCTGAGCCTTTAATACATGATATCTGTCATCATACTGACGCTGAACGATAACGCTGTCACCTTCAATCTTGATATCCTGTGCATAAGAAATGACAGGGATATTCAAGTGCTCGGAAATCTGAGGACCTACCTGAGCGGTATCACCGTCGATAGCCTGACGACCGGTAATGATCAAATCATACTCCAGGTTGCGGATTGCACCTGCAAGAGTCTGGCTTGTTGCCCAAGTATCAGCACCGCCAAGTACTCTGTCAGTAACCAGGATAGCCTTATCTGCACCCATAGCCATTGCCTCACGCAGAACATCCTCTGCCTTGGGAAGGCCCATGGTGATAACGGTAACCTCTGCACCGTACTGATCTTTTAATCTAAGTGCTGCTTCCAAACCTGCTTTATCATCAGGATTCATAATGGTCATCATAGCAGCTCTGTCCAGAGTACCGTCGGGATTGAATTTAACGCCGCCCTTGGTATCGGGAACCTGTTTCACACAAACAACGATTTTCATTGTATATTCTCTCCTTATTTTTTTATATTTATTAGAGTTAATCCGTAAGACGGAACCTCGTAAATGCTTCGCATTTACGGTTTCTCCGTACGTTGAAAACTTCATAAGACGGAACCTCGTAAATGCTTCGCATTTCCTCGGTCGCGGTGCAGCGTTGCA
>CAZPRB010000082.1:0-1869 GCA_964588645.1 uncultured Acetatifactor sp.
AGATTATCAGGAGTCCTGTTTATCATTGCAGCACTTATCATTATGCAGCTTCCGGTATCGGAGGCAGATGCGGCGACATCTGCTTCCGATTTTCAGATGGAAGGAACTACATTAGTAAAGTATCGAGGCACGGAGACCAACGTGTCTGTTCCTGATACGGTAGAAGTCATCGGTGAGGGTGCATTTGAGGAAAATGATAAAGTGGAGCTTGTGGTTGTGCCCAACTCTGTACGAAGAATTGATGCTTTTGCATTCTGGGGCTGTGATAATCTGGATACGGTGGTTCTGGGAAGAGGTCTCACTGAGGTGAGCGATTATTCCTTTGCTAACTGTAAGGGGCTTCAGAAGATGAGTATTCCCTCCAATGTGCGCAGTATCGGTGTCCACGCCTTTGCAGATTGTGTCAATATGACGGATATTACCATTCCGCCGGAGGTGACAGCCATACATGAGAATGCTTTCGACGGCTGCTATAAGCTGTACATTCATTGTGAGGTTGGAAGCTGTGCGGATAAGTTCGCGGAGACATTTTATCAGAAACAGAGCGAAATGCCGGAATATGAGGACGTTCCGAAATACGATGATGAGCCAGAATTCGATGACGCTGATTCTTCAGACGATGGAAACGGTGGAAATATCCCCTCCAATACCGAACCGGAGAATCCAGGCACGCTGCTCGGAAGTACCAAAATCGTCGGAAATCAGGCAGTTTTTTTCATTGACAATACCACGACTAAGGTGCTGGGAAAGGATAGTACGGATGCTGAGCCGGTTACAAATATCGTTTTTGAGAAGACACAGGGGAGCATATCCAAATATACCATTGTAGACGGTAAGGTGGTTGCGGACCAGGCGTATTACAAGAACAATACCCTGGAAAATGTAATTTTACCTTCGGGTATCGAAGAAATCGGTCAATTCGCTTTTGCGAGAAGCTCCCTGACAAATATCGAGATTCCGGAGGGAGTCACCACCGTTTGTTATGGTGCATTTTATCATGCAGACCATTTGGCTGAGGTCAGACTTCCTGACAGTGTGGAAAAGGTGGAGCCCAAAGCTTTTATCCATTCTCAGTGGGTTGAAGACTTCCTGGAAAACGGAACAGAGGATTTCCTGATTAGCGGAGGCGTTCTTGTTGCATATCGCGGGAATGCCAAGGAAATAGCGATACCGGATGGTGTCAGAGTGATTGCCGGTGAAGCGTTTCTGAATCATGAAGAGCTTCAAAAGGTCTCCTTGCCGGAGAGCCTTGTGAGCATCGGGGAAGGTGCCTTTGAAGGCTGCAGAAACCTATCCGATATCAGCATGAGTGCTGAAGTCATCAGCATTAGGGACAGAGCATTTGCCGGCTGCGCCTTAAGAGAGCTTTCTCTGCCCGCATCCGTTGCAGAGCTTGGTTTGAAAGCCCTGGATGAAGAGGTGAAGGTGGTTTATGAGGGCAGTAAAGAGCCTGCTGTGACCCATGAGACCTCAGCAGAACGTCTGTCTAACGAAAAATATCGACCGCTGACGGAGGAGAACACGCAGCCAGGGGTTACGGTGACGGGGGTGAATCCTGCTTTTGCCACCCTTGAGGGTGCGGACAGAAGCTATACACTGTCCGTTGAGAAGACGGCTGCCGGAGAGCCCTTCAGGCAGGCATTTTACAGACGCTTCCATGCCTATCCGGCGGATACAGAGACTGTCTATGAGCTACAGCTGACAGACAACAGCCAAATTCCCTTGACGAAGCTGGGAAAACAGATGCTGACAGTGATTCTGCCTGTACCTGAGACCTTTGCCGGCGAGAATGTTGTCATATTTTTACTGGATCGGAATGGGCAGTTGGAACAGCTTCCCTGTGAACGAAGGATGCTTGACGGGGTTGAT
>CAZPRB010000082.1:1969-8258 GCA_964588645.1 uncultured Acetatifactor sp.
ATGCATCGCGTGTTGGAACAGATTGGTGCGTGTACGGATGAAAAAGAAGTGACGGGGGAGGGAGTAACAGTTGCTGTATTGGATACGGGTTTCGCAAGACATCCCGACATGACAGGCAAAATACTGAGCTTCAAGGATTTTGTAAATCACAGGTCTGTCACCTATGACGACAATGGACACGGAACCCATGTGTGCGGTATCATTTGCGGGGACGGCTCTCTTTCAAGGGGCAGAATCAGGGGTGTGGCTCCGGGAGCAGCATTAGTGGTATGCAAGGTCTTAGATGAACACGGTGACGGCAGCACAGAGCATATGCTGCAGGGACTTCGGTGGGTATCTGAGAATCAAAAAAAATATAGAATCAGGATTCTGAATATCTCTGTAGGCATTGGAGATTTGAAGCAAAAGGATAAGGAAAATGCCATGCGCAGACAGCTGGAGGCTATATGGGACAGCGGAATTGCAGTAGTGTGTGCAGCAGGTAACAAGGGTCCGGCAAGCGGTTCTATATCTGCCATCGGTAGCAGCAATAAGGTGATTACCGTAGGCTGTCATGACGGAAAATATTGTTTGGATAACCCGGGCAGATGCTCTGTCTATTCCGGCAGAGGGGAAGCATTGGCTCCTATCCGAAAGCCGGATATTGTGGCACCTGGGACGGATATTTGGTCCTGTAATGCCTTCTATAAGAGGAATCGTGGTTATATGAATTCTATCTATGTAAAGAAAAGCGGCACCTCCATGGCAACGCCTGTAATATCGGGAGCTGCGGCGTTGACCTTCTCCAAATATCCTTCCATGACCAACGAGGAATTCAAACAGAAGCTGACGGTTACCGCCACAGATTTAGGGGAAGCCTGGAATCTGCAGGGCTGGGGCATGGTGAATGTACAGAGACTTTTGCAATAAATGATGAAGAAACCCGGTGAAATTACAAAAATAGGTTGACATGCCTCGTATGATTGTATACAATTATACGAGGCAACAATATATACATTTATGTATGCTGAGAAAGGCATGGTATCATATGAGAGAGAATAGTGCATTTCAAAATCGTCCCGTTACAATGAATCATAAGAATAATTTGTTGGAGATAGAGGAGCACATGTACATTTTGGATGACGTGGAGAAGCCCAATGTGTTCAGAAATATGTTCCCATATTCCGAGATTCCAAAGATTCCTTTTAATGATAGAATCGTTCCCAACAATATGCCTAAGGATATCTGGATTACGGACACGACCTTCCGTGACGGTCAGCAGTCCAGAGCTCCCTATACCACGGAGCAGATTGTCAAAATATATGATTATTTACATAAGCTCGGCGGCCCTAACGGAATGATTCGCGCCAGCGAGTTTTTCCTGTACAGTAAGAAGGACAGGGACGCTGTATACAAATGTATGGAAAGAGGGTATCAGTTCCCCGAGGTAACCAGCTGGATTCGTGCCAGCAAAGAGGATTTCAAGCTTGTCAAGGAAATCGGCATGAAGGAAACCGGAATCCTGGTAAGCTGTTCCGATTATCATATTTTCCTTAAACTGAAAATGACCAGACGTCAGGCTATGGAGCATTATCTGAGTGTCATCAGAGATTGCCTTGAGGAGGGAATCAGCCCCAGATGTCATCTGGAGGATATCACCAGAGCGGATATCTACGGATATGTGGTACCTTTTTGCCTGGAATTAATGAAATTGATGGAAGAGTACAAGATTCCCATTAAGGTGAGAGCCTGTGATACCATGGGATATGGTGTGAACTATCCCGGTGCTGTAATTCCCAGAAGCGTACAGGGTATCATCTATGCCATTCATACCCACGCAGGTGTGCCTCATGAGTTGATTGAATGGCATGGTCACAATGATTTCTATAAAGCGGTATCCAACTCCACCACAGCATGGCTGTACGGATGCTCCGGCGTCAATACCTCACTGTTTGGTATCGGAGAGAGAACCGGTAATACCCCTTTGGAGGCAATGGTGTTCGAGTATGCACAGCTCAAGGGTGATTTGAATGGTATGGATACCACTGTGATTACAGAGCTGGCTGAGTATTATGAGAAGGAAATCGGTTATGAGATTCCTCCCAGAACTCCTTTTGTGGGCAAGAACTTTAATGTGACCAGAGCAGGAATCCATGCAGATGGACTTCTGAAGAATGAAGAGATATACAATATTTTTGATACGGAGAAATTTCTGAATCGTCCGGTGCTTTGTGCCATTTCCAACACCTCCGGTCTGGCAGGAATTGCGCACTGGATTAATACCTACTACAAATTGAAGGATGATAGACAGGTCGATAAGAATTGTGAGCTGGTCAAAGAAATCAAAAAGTGGGTTGATGAGGAATATGCAGGCGGACGTGTGACGGTTCTCACGGATGACGAGATTGTGGCATGTCTGAATCGTGTATGTCTGGAGAAGAACATTACTATCGGATAGGTAACAGCCCAAAGCGGCGGATTGGAGCAAAAGTGAACAATTATGATGTGAAGCAGGAAGTGACTGACAAGTACTCTCTGCGGGGACGGGTGTTTCACAAGCTGAGAGAGGATATTCTGAGCGGCAAATATGAGGAACACGAAGAATTAAAGGAGGTTTCCATCGGCGAAGAACTGGGTGTCAGCAGAACTCCGGTCAGGGAAGCGTTCCGACAGCTTGAGCTGGAGGGATTGATTCAGATTATCCCCAACAAGGGTGCTTATGTGACCGGTATCACGGAAAAGGATGTGAAGGACATCTACATGATTCGCTCTCTGCTTGAGGGACTTTGTGCCCGCTGGGCGACGGAGCATATTACGGAAGAACAGATGGAGGAGATGGAGGAGAATGTGTATCTTGCCAAATTCCATGCCCAAAAGGGACATCTGGAGCAGCTGGCAGAGCTGGACAACCGCTTCCATGATATTCTCTACGAGGCATGCGACAGCAAAATTCTGGAGCACCGTTTAAGAGAGTTTCACCAATATGTGCTGCGTGTGCGGAAGAAGACGCTTGCCACGGCCACCAGAGGTGTGAAATCCAATGAGGAGCATGAGCGGATTATGGAGGCTATCAAGGCCGGAAATGCAGACTTGGCGGAGAAGCTTGCCAATCAGCATATGATTAACGCTTATGAAAATATGGTGAAAAGCGGTCTGCATGAGGCCTATGAACGCAAGGAAGAGCAGACGGACTTTACAGAGGAAAATAAAACAAGTAAAATATAAGAATGAAATGATTTAGGAGGAAGTACTGCAAATGGATAAGATTAAAATGACAACCCCCTTGGTAGAGATGGACGGAGATGAGATGACCAGAATTCTCTGGAAGATGATTAAGGATGAATTATTGCTTCCTTACATTGACTTAAAGACAGAGTACTATGATTTGGGGTTAGAGCATCGTAATGCAACCGATGATCAGGTGACTGTTGATTCTGCAAATGCAACCTTGAAATACGGTGTTGCGGTGAAATGTGCAACCATTACTCCCAATGCTGCAAGAATGACGGAGTATGATTTGAAGGAGATGTGGAAGAGTCCCAACGGTACCATCCGTGCTATTTTGGACGGTACGGTATTCCGTGCGCCTATTCTGGTAAATGGTATTGTTCCCTATGTAAAGAATTGGACCAAGCCTATTACCATTGCCCGTCATGCATATGGTGATGTCTATAAGAATACAGAAATTAAGGTGCCCGGTGCAGGTAAGGCGGAATTGGTGTATACCGCAGAGGACGGCACTGAAGTAAGAGAGTTGATTCACAGATTTAAGGGTGCCGGAATCATTCAGGGTATTCACAATACAGAGGAGTCTATCTCCAGCTTTGCAAGGGCATGCTTTGGCTATGCTGTTGATACCAAGCAGGATCTTTGGTTCTCCACCAAGGATACCATTTCCAAGAAATATGACCATACCTTCAAGGATATCTTCCAGGAGATATATGACAACGAGTACAAGGCTAAATTTGAGGAGCTGGGTATTGAGTATTTCTATACCTTGATTGATGATGCTGTAGCTCGTGTGATTCGTTCCGAGGGAGGCTTTATCTGGGCATGTAAGAACTACGACGGTGATGTAATGTCTGACATGGTAGCTACCGCATATGGTGATTTGTCTATGATGACCTCTGTTCTGGTATCCCCCAGCGGCGTCTATGAGTATGAGGCGGCACACGGTACCGTACAGCGTCACTACTACAAGCATTTGAAGGGAGAGGAGACCTCTACCAACTCCATCGCAACCATCTTTGCATGGACCGGTGCCCTTCGTAAACGTGGTGAGCTGGATGGCATCAGTGAGCTTTGTGATTTCGCAGACAAGCTTGAACATGCATGTATCAAGACCATTGAGGACGGCAAGATGACCAAGAGCCTGTCCATGATATCCACCTGCGAGAATCCTGTCATCTTAAACAGCTTAGAGTTCATTCAGGCAATCAGAGAGACCTTGGACAGTTTACTGTAAAGAGCGATATTTCTGCCGTTATTTGGCTCGCAAGAATGAAAAAGCTATATAAAACATATAATATATGAATAATACCTATAAGTGTCGTCACCTGAAATCAGGTGGCGATTTCTTTCGCTTGTATTAGTGAATGAAGTCTGATAATTTAGGGAAAATAGTAGGAATAGGATATGCAAAAAAATATGAAAAAGTTTGCAAATATGATGCACGCCCATTATAGGATGAATGTAAATGTATGACGGTACAGGTGTAGAGGCGGGAAAGCAGGAATAGTAATGGTATTTAGCAGTATAGAGTTTATATTTATTTTTTTTCCTATATTTTTGGTATCATATTACTTAGTGCCGGGCAGACTAAGGAACCTTTGGTTATTTGCGGGGAGTATTTTGTTTTACACCCTTGGCTCCTTACAGCGGCCGGAGCATGTGGCGTTGTTTGTTCTTTCGTTGCTGTTTAACTACTTGTGCGGAAGGTTGATTGCAAGATATGACAGCGATTTCTGCTTTCTGGCAGGTGTGGGAATCAATTTGCTGTATCTGGCAAGCTTTAAGTATCTGTGGCAGATACTGCCTATCGGTATCAGCTTTTACACATTTCAGGCGATTTCCTATCTCTGTGATGTGCGAAGCGGGAAGTGCAGTGCGGAGAGAAGCTTTGTGAATTTCGGCACCTATTTGAGTATGTTTCCGCAGCTGATTGCAGGTCCGATTGTTCCATATCCCATGGTGAGCAATCAGATACACGAGAGAAAATATGAGCTTGGCAATGTTGTCCGGGGACTGCAGATTTTCATCATGGGGTTGGGAAGTAAGGTGCTGTTGGCCAATCAGATAGGTACGCTGTGGAGACAGCTGTCTGTCATCGGTTATGAAAGTATATCCACACCTTTGGCATGGCTGGGGCTGATAGCCTATACCTTCCAAATATATTTTGATTTCTGGGGGTATTCCTTAATGGCAATCGGTCTTGGCAAAATGTTGGGCTTTGCATTGCCGCAAAATTTTGACTATCCCTATTTATCTACCAGCATGACGGAGTTCTGGAGGCGCTGGCATATCACGCTGGGCAGCTGGTTTAAGGAGTATGTGTATATCCCTCTTGGCGGGAATCGGGGGAGCAAAGCGAAGACCTTCCGCAACCTGTTTATAGTCTGGGTGCTGACCGGAATCTGGCATGGCTCCAGCTGGAATTTTGCCCTGTGGGGATTACTTTTATTTGTGCTGATTGCTTTGGAAAAAGCCGGATGGAAGAAGGTACTGGACCGATACAAAATACTGGGACATTTCTATATGATGGTTGTCATTCCGCTTTCCTGGGCCGTGTTCGCACATGATGAGTGGGGAAAGCTGACTTGCTTTTTCGGAAGGTTGTTTGCTGTCGGCAACGTCTCCGGTAGCGTCTATACCGGAGATTATATCAAATACATCAGAGAGTATGGCATCTGTCTGCTCTTGTGTCTGTTGTTCACTACCAGAATCCCACAAAAGCTGTGGCAGGTGCTGAAGCGTACTTACACCGGGCAGCTGCTTTTGGCGGGAATCTTTGTTGCAGCAGTATACTTCCTCTATATCGGATTGGATAATCCGTTTTTATATTATCAGTTTTAGGGTGTAAGGAATCAATGAAGAAAAAGGAATTATTTTTTGTATGTATATTCATGGTATGCTTCCTATCCTGTGCAACATTCCTTGCGGGAGATTATCTTAGCAGGTATGTAGTTTCGGAGGAACAGAGTCAGCCGCCATATTCTGAAACATTTCCCGTATCAGACGCCGAAGCGGACAAGGAAGATGCGCCTGAAACAGAGCCGGAAAAAGAATGGGACAAGGAACAGGCAACGGAAAC
>CAZPRB010000083.1:0-7822 GCA_964588645.1 uncultured Acetatifactor sp.
AATCAGTACCCTTGAACGCGAAGTTCATCATGGTGTTTTTGTAAACCTTGTAAGTAACTCCTGCTTCACGCAAATTCTTACGCAGCTCTGTATCCTGCTCTACTGTAAGTCCACGGTAATCAACCAGCACTACAGACTGAGCTTCTTTGATACTAGCAGAAATCTCTTCAACGATGGGCTGTTTTAATTCAACTTTTGCCATTTCTTTACCTCCTTATAGAATAATTGCCGATAAGGATATCACATAAAAAAATCTCTCTGAAGACCCAGAGAGACACTCAAAATCAATGTGTAATCTTCTCCTCGGTAGGATTTACGCTCGGTCACCCTCGCACCTACTGTCTTCGGCTTTGGTTTTACAACCTTTGTGATAATAACACAAGGGGCTGACTGTTGTCAACCCCTTATATAATTATTTCAGTGATTAGTACTTTGCAACGCTAACCTTTACGCCGGGGCCCATTGTACTGGTCAGAGTAATGCTCTTTAAGTACTGACCCTTTAATGCACTGGGTTTAGCCTTTACAATAGCATCCATCAATGCATTGAAGTTCTCCTGCAAAGCTTCCTCGGTGAAGGATGCCTTACCAACGGGAACATGTACGATGTTGGTCTTGTCAAGTCTGTACTCAATCTTACCTGCTTTGATATCAGCGATAGCCTTGGCAACGTCCATTGTTACGGTGCCGGCCTTAGGGTTGGGCATCAAGCCTTTAGGTCCCAAAACCTTACCGAGACGTCCTACTACGCCCATCATATCAGGAGTAGCTACTACTACGTCGAAATCAAGCCATCCCTCATTCTGAATCTTAGGAATAAGTTCCTCGCCGCCTACATAATCTGCACCGGCAGCTTCTGCTTCATTTACTTTATCACCCTTCGCAAATACCAGAACTCTTACAGTCTTACCTGTTCCGTTAGGCAGTACAACCGCACCACGGATCTGCTGCTCAGCGTGACGTCCGTCACAACCGGTTCTGATGTGCACTTCGATAGTTTCGTCAAATTTTGCAACTGCAGTTTTCTTAACCAGAGCAACTGCATCGTTGGGCTCATAGAATGTTGCGCGATCTACAAGCTTAGCAGCCTCGGTATATTTCTTACCATGTTTCATTCTTTTACCTCCTAGGTTCCAGCGACAATTCTCATTGTCTCCCAATTGTCAAATGTGTCAATTAATCTTCTACAACAATACCCATACTACGTGCAGTACCAGCAATCATGCTCATAGCTGCTTCCAAGCTTGCTGCATTCAAATCAGGCATCTTCATCTCAGCAATTTCCTGAACCTTAGCCTTAGAAATGGTAGCAACCTTAGTCTTGTTAGGAACGCCTGAACCGGACTTGATGTTGCAGGCTTTCTTTAACAGTACTGCTGCAGGAGGAGTTTTGGTAACGAAACTAAAGCTTCTGTCTGCATATACAGTAATAACTACGGGGATGATAACATCACCCTTGTCTGCTGTTCTTGCGTTGAACTGCTTTGTAAATTCAACGATGTTAACGCCGTGCTGTCCAAGTGCAGGACCAACAGGCGGAGCCGGTGTTGCTTTGCCGGCAGGAATCTGTAACTTGATATATCCTTCTACTTTCTTTGCCATTGTGGCACCTCCTATAATGTGGTAAATCGGCGCAGGGTCTGCGGAAATCCGCTCCTGCTCCCACTGGGAATGTGAAACACATCCCTTTAGTGCTGCATGGGCTTACGCCCTTTTATATTTCATCCGCATACCGCAGGCGGCAGCAGAAAAAATATCATTATAAATTAAAGCTTTCTTACCTCTGCGAAGCTAATCTCAACAGGGGTCTCTCTACCGAACAGCTCTACATTGATGGTTGCGGTCTGCTTGCCGTAGTCCAGCTTCTGAACCACACCGACGGTATCCTTCCAAACACCTGCGACAACTGCAATGCTGTCTCCCTCCGTGAAATCGACGGAAACATTCTCGGTTCTGATACCCAAAGGTTTCATCTCAGCTTCTGTAAGAGGAACAGGTTTACTTCCCGGTCCAACGAATCCCGTAACACCACGGGTGTTGCGAACAACATACCATGTGTCATCGTTCATCTCCATATTGAGGAGCACATATCCCGGAAACATTTTCTTCGGAACAGTCTTCTTCACACCATTCTTCACTTCAACCACATCCTGCATCGGGACTCTCACTTCCAGAATCTGCTCTGCCAAATGCTTGTTGTTCTCAATGGTCTTCTCAATATTGGCTTTGACCTTATTCTCATATCCTGAATAGGTATGAACCACATACCATTTTGCCTCTGCCATACAATCACCCTCACTCTAAATTGATGTCAAGAAATTAACTCCATACTTAACAATAGCATCTATTATTGCAATGACAATACCTACAACAACAGATATCACAACAACTGCAACTGACTGCTTCAGAGTGGATTTTCTGTCCGGCCATGAAATTTTCTTAAACTCTGCCTTCACACCCTTAAAAAAGTTGGGGCGTGCCTGCTTTTCCCTGGATTCTCCCATTTCGTCCTCCAAAAATTCTGATTGCCTGTTAATTATTGGGTTCCTTAAGTGACTTATTTTGTCTCTTTGTGCATTGTATGTGTCTTGCAGAATCTACAATATTTCTTGGTTTCCATTCTGTCAGGATGAGTTTTCTTATCCTTGGTAGTATTGTAGTTACGCTGCTTGCACTCGGTACATGCTAAAGTGATTCTTGTACGCATTTTGCTACCTCCACGTGTTTTCTAATCTCTTTGATAAAGTAAGCTCTTTATGAAATTTAAGCATAAAAAAAAGACCTAAATCTTATCTCGCTTGAATACTATAACACAGAACCCTTAAGCCGTCAACAGTTTTTCCGCGAAATTCTTCAGGTCTTTCTTATCGGTCTTTCTTATATTACTGCATAATGCGATACACATAAAGCTCGTAATAGCTGTCCGCCGTTTCCAGCGCCGTTTCATTCAGCAGTGTCAGATTGATATTCTCCGGATTCAAAATATATGCCGCAGATAAAATATAGTCGCAACCCAGCTGCTTTAAGGCTTTTGTATCCAGCTGCAGATTCAAAAAGGCAAAACCGCCCTTCTCGATGGTGTAATAGCCGCTTGTCTCCGCCGAACACAAATAGCATCTGTTGCCCCAGTCATCATAATAGGAAGTAAGATACTCACTTTTCAGAAGCTCAGGGGCAATCACCTCACGGAATGCCTGCTTGTATTCCAAATCATAATTATTGGAATAGCCGTCCACCGTATAAAAGCCATGATACAATGCCGCAGCCGGATCTATTCCCAGACTGGCAACCCTGTACTCCTGCTTATGTAATCCATCCCGCTGTGCGATGAGCCGCTCCGCCTGCTCCATGACGCCGACGGCCAGATAATCCTCGTAGCTGATTGCATTATAATCGGGTTTTATCACCTTCTGCACACAGGGCTTCACCAAGGCATTCTTCATCCCTATCAGCGAGGCACCTCCCAGCAACACCACGGTGACACCGTATATCATCCACCTTGCGCGGCTTCTTACACTCCACAGGATATCCAAGCAATATACGAGCACCATGCTCCAAAGCGCCGGTGCCAGCCACAGCACGCGCTCCGTCTGGAAGGCCCCCAAAGCGCCCATATGTCTTCTTACTGCAACGCATACCGAACAATTCCAAAATGCTGCAGCTCCGCAGAGACAGACAATGACCCCCAGCACCACAGTCATATGCTTACACTGTCGGACCGCCTCCGGTCCCCATTTCTTAGCAAATATCGTCACCGACAGCACCACTATCACAGCCATATACAGAATCCAAAGATGATTATCCTCACTGTGAGCCCCGTTATATTTCAAATATCCCCAAAGGGTGGAGAGAAAATTACCGGATGTCAGCGTATAAGCGCTCTTGTGAGAGACATATCCGTTACCCGAAAGCTGCTTCAACAGGGTCAGATTCTCAGCCATATACACCCCGAGAAGTACACCAAAACCCGCAAAAAAGCTTTTCCGGTCAGCCGCCTCTCTCCGCGCCAGCACAAGCAACAGTGCAATCGCCCACAAAGCAAGACAGGCAAATCCGCAGAGCACCAGGGAAGACATGGACGCATACAGTGCCACATAAGCCATACTGCTCTTCATGTGCTTCTTCTTATATATAGAAGCAACGCACCATATCAGGAGCGGAATTCCATACTGTGACAGCCCATACACCGGCAGAAACGGAACAAAAGCATACAGCATAGCCGCAATAAAAGCCACAGGCTTTTTCTTTGTTATCCTTTCTGACAGTAGGAAGGTTCCGATGTAAGCCACCATCTGGCCGGCTATCTGCAGTGTCACCAGTGCAGCCAGAGGCGGAAGTACCTTGAACAGCAAAACAGCTAACGGTGCCGGAGGCATTAACGCAGTTTTCGCCGCTCCGCTTAAAAACTCCGGGATGATATCGCTGCCGTCAAACAGATACTTTGCCTGATAAATATAAGCAATCAATTCTCCGTCCAGCTGGTCATGGTAGGGAATGACAGAGCCCTCCCCGAGGAGCAGATAAGGCAAACCGGAAAGCAGAACGATGCCCAAACCAAGTATAAATAAATACTTATTGATATATTTTTCAATCACCTGAACCATTTTATTCGCCATATTTTTCATGATTCGCACAAAATTATGCTTGTTTCTCCTTGTACAGCGTGTTATAATATATGCATAAAAGTGGGTTTTTGTACACATTTTGAAATGGATTTCCGAATGTGCATCATTTATAAAACCCGACATCAGTTATTATAGCACGGAAGGTCACCATATTTCAAGGAAGAAAGGAGGCGTGACAATGAGTGTATTAACCTCTGTATACAATAATTATCTCACAACATACACACCGAAAAGTCTGACTCGGTACGATACTCACAAGAAAAGTGAGCTTCGCAGTGTGTACAACTCCATTGTCAAATTAAACAAAGAGTCTCCCTGGTATCTTCCCACTACCAACAAGAATGTCCAGCAGTACGCCTTGAATTTGAAGGAGAATGCCCGCGAGCTGCATAATACCATCGCCGGGCTGGGCGGTCTGGAGGATAGCGGTCTGCTGAATAGGAAGAGCGCGTTTTCCACAGACGAAGGCATTGCCACAGCTGTGTACATCGGAGAGCCTGCACCTGAGGGTGTGACTCCCCAGTTTCGCATGGAGGTTCAGGCACTTGCCTCCGCCCAGGAGAATATGGGTCTGTACTTAAAGGATGAAACTGTACAGCTGCCCGCCGATACCTACTCCTTCGACATCGCCATCAACGATATGAATTATGAATTCCAATTCTCCATCGGAGAATCGGAAACCAACAGAGAGGTTCAGGAACGTCTGGCTCGCCTGATAAACAATTCCAACATCGGAATCAAGGCCTCTGTTTCGGAGTCTGACTCCCGCAGCTCTCTGCGCCTGTTATCCGAAGCCACAGGTCTGCCGCCGGGCAAGGACAATATTTTCACTGTCAGCGACAGTCATACCGGCAAGGCGTCCGGTACAGTTGCCTATTTCGGCTTAGACTACGTCAGCAGGAATGCAGCCAATGCCAGATTTCTGATTAATGGGGAAGACAGGTCTGCCTCCTCAAATCATTTTACGATCGGGAAATTGTTTGAGATGGAATTGAAGGGCATCAGTCCCGAGGGCGAAGCCATCGAAGTGGGTTTGAAGCCGGATCTCGAATCGTTAACCGACAATATTACCCATCTGGTGGGCGGATACAACTCCTTTGTGAAGGCAGCCTCCTCCTACATGGACTCACAGACCAAAAGCAAGCAGTTGATTCAGGAAATGAAGGGAATCGCCACCCTGTATCAGCCCTCCATGCAAGCTATGGGCTTGCAGATTCAGGAAGACGGAACCATGCAAATAGATAGCAGCCTGCTGAAGCAGGCTGCATCCGAAACAGAAAATATTTCTGAGACCTTTCACTACATAAAGGATTTCTCCAATATGCTTCTGCACAAGAGCACCGAGGTCTCCTTAAACCCCATGAACTATGTAGAACGAACCATCGTCGCCTACAAGAATCCCGGGCATAGCTATGTAAGCTCCTATTCTACAAGCCCATACAGCGGCATGATGTTTAACGGATATTGTTAATCTCCTGTGCGGCCATATCAAGTGCCGCCCCGATAACCTTATCCATATCATAGTAACGATACTGTCCCAGTCTTCCGCCGAACAGAACATTCTTCTCTTCGGCGGCCAGCTTCTGATACGCTGCAAACAAAGCGTTATTGCGCTCGTCATTAATGGGATAATAGGGTTCGTCCCCTCTCTCCCATGCAGCGGGGTACTCTCTGGTAATAATGGTACCTTCCCCTGTGCCGAACTCGAAATGCTTATGCTCAATAATACGGGTATAGGGAACCTCCCGCTCCGTATAATTCACCACTGCGTTCCCCTGATAATTGTCACACTCGGGCAACATCTCCTCTTCAAATCTCAAGGAACGATACTGCAGCTCTCCCAGCTGATAATCAAAGTACTCATCAATCATACCCGTGTACAACACCTTATCAAAGCTGTCCGGCTCCTCCTTCCCGGCGTTCTCTGCCAGAAATTCCCGATAACCGGCACCCAGGCGTACCGGCGTATCGCCCAAAAGCTTCTCCACTATCTGCGTGTAGCCTCCGATGGGAATCCCCTGATAACGGTCTGTGAAATAATTATTATCGTAGGTAAAACGAACCGGCAGACGCTTAATGATAAAGGACGGCAGCTCTGAGCAATCCCTGCCCCACTGCTTCTCCGTATAGCCCTTTACCAGCTTCTCATACACATCTCTCCCCACCAGGGAAAGAGCCTGCTCCTCCAAATTCTGCGGATTCTCCACCTGCGCCTCCGCACGCTGCGCAGCTATCATGGCCTTCGCCTCCTCCGGAGTGCGTATATTCCACATTTTGCTGAAGGTGTTCATATTAAAGGGAAGATTATACAGTTCATCCCCGTACACTGCCACAGGAGAATTAATGTAGTGATTAAACTCCGCAAACCGGTTCACATAATCCCAAAGCTTCTTATCAGAGGTATGGAAAATATGTGCACCGTATTTGTGTACCTGAATCCCGTTACATTCTTCTGTGTAAATATTACCCGCTACCGTCTCTCTGCGGTCAATACAATAGCATTTCTTTCCGGCAGCTGTCATCTCATGGGCAAATACCGCACCAAAAAGCCCGGTACCCACAATCAGATAATCATATCTCATACCTATTTACTCTTCTTACCCTTTGCTTTGTATTTGTCAATCTGCACGAAATCATCCATGAGCTCCAGAATTCTGTCGCGTCCCGTCTGATTCAGTTTCACATAATACTGCATGACACGATTCTCCAGAAGTTGCTCACCAAGAGTAGTATCTCTCTCCAACGAAGTAAAATCTACAGGGTTCAGACTTAATTTATCACACATTCTGATGACAGTTCCGTATGCCATACCTTCAATACCACGCTCCAACGCAGTCACCAAGGTACTGTACGGAATATTCATCTCCATTGCGAACTGGCGCACACTGCGATACTGTCTCAAAATCTCTTTTTTCAAAATCTCCGCTTTTGTCATTTTATCTCCTCCATATCAATCAAACTTTGCCTACCCTTACAGTTTACGATATTCCGTATTTCAATGCAAGACTGCGCACAAAAAATTCATATTCTTAAGAATTATTTAATAGTCTTTCGGAAAATGATTTCACAGTATCTCGAAACATTTCCACAGACATCCCCGCCTCTTCTGCCGCAACATTTTCACTCAGCACACCTTTCTTGACTAAGTCACAAAGTGTGGATAATGTTCCTTCCTCACGGCCTCGCTCCAAGCCTTCC
>CAZPRB010000084.1:0-7737 GCA_964588645.1 uncultured Acetatifactor sp.
AATTCCTTGTAAATGAGCATATAACGATTCTATTTGTTGATATCTTGCATAATATAGAGTTTCTGACGAGCAATCCTGATACATCATACAATGAGCCATCTCATGTGCCAAATAGTCTTCCAATGTTTTTCCTGCATACATTCCACTGTTATACTTTTTTGCTATAGTAGCTTTCACCCTGTCAAAATCAATGTTTTGATTCACAACCATATCAACAACGCCATCATGATAACCGGTGACAAATATATCGCCTTTTGCTGCCGGCTCTACAACAATAGCATTTAACTTGATATTATGTTCATTATTCAACTTCTCCATAGCATTGTCAAGTTCTGTTTTTACTGAATCAGTGATACCTTTCACCGCATAAACATCATCTGGGAAATTCAGTTTCAAACCATCATACGCCGCAGTTTTCGCATCCCCATATTTCTTCCACGCCTTAGTTTTCTTCAAATCTGCCGTGCCGCTCTCATACCTTAATCTGTTCGGCTTCGGATTTATACCGCACATACCGCAAAACTCATTGTATTCTCTTGTTTTTCGGCTTATTTTAGCGGTTATTTCCTTTGTATCCATGCCGAGTGCTTTAAGTGCTTCTTTTTCCCTCTTTAAGGCTCTGACAGAGCGCTCCATAGACCTTTGCTTTTGTGTCATGGCATAGTAATCGTAGGTTTTTCCGTTGATGTTGAACGATGCACCATTTTTGACGGGCTATTCAACTAAGATGACGAGTTTCCAGACTGCTCCACCCCGCGTTAATAAAAAAGAGCCGACGTCAAATCATTGCTGATTTAACTGCTCGGCTCATAGGCTCTATTGATATGATTGATTCTTTTCTGCAGTGCTTGCAATATCCGGGGAAGTTAATCGCCTTAGTATCGTCTCTGGTCTTCAGCATCTTCCCACCGCATTTAGGGCAAGCAATCCAATAGGTTTTGTTCATGTTGCATCACCCTTTAAAATACATTTCTATTGATATATTTGTATTATAACACCTATAACATAATAATGCAAGAAAAAAAAGTCACAAAACATACCGTGACTTCCTCATTCCTTTTATACATCTGTTTTTTTCTCATATCCTATGCCATTGTTGCACTCTTTGTATTTGCGTGGATTTTTTTTTGTAATCCACTCCCCCGGTATTCCTTCCGGGAATGCATCACAAGCACATTTCCAACCGTCAATATTCTCTCTTTGGTGTATACACGAATCACACGCATAGTCTACACAAATCATTTTGTTTTTCCTTTCACATATTCTGTATACAATTTCATAGCATCTTCTGGAACTTCTTGTCCTCTAAACAATAATACTTCTGTTTCTGCGATACATTCCGCACCATCCGCCTCTGCAATTAAACTAATTCCTGATACTCCTCTGTCTTTTATAACAGTGTTCATTTTTGCAATCTGTTAACAGTTTTTCCATAATAAGCCTTCGCATGACCACATTCATGAACAATTGCTTCTTGGAGATTTTGTGGAAGATTTATTAGTGTCTTGGCAATTCTTCTGTCAACCTCATCAATCGTGCTTCCACCAAGAATTCTGCTGTTTATATTCATTTCCGTCATGCCTAAAGCATTGGGGAAAATTTGGAATAACGCCGGTGCTCCTGTTTCTTCGTCGAAGAAATCGCCAAAATGCACATCAAAAATATGCATTCCACCTTTCCTCTCATATTCTTTTAAGGTATCGCTTATTACACCATATACTTCTGGCAATATTTCCGTTGTAGATGCCATCAAATTAAAATCCTCAACATCTAATGACTTAATTATACCACTTTTAGCGCTATTTACAACATCTTTATGCTCTTTCCAAGCTTTGGTATTCTTCAAATTAGATGTGCCGCTCTCATACCTCAGTCTGTTCGGTTTCGGATTTATACCGCACATACCGCAAAACTCATTGTATTCTCTTGTTTTTCGGCTTATTTTAGCGGTTATTTCCTTTGTCCATGCCGAGTGCTTTGAGTGCTTCTTTTTCCCTCTTTAAGGCTCTGACAGAGTGCTCCATAGACCGCATGCCGCACTTTTCCGTTCACAAGCTATGGCACTACTTTGCATCTAAAATGAGCGAACCAGGTATCCCGGAAGCTGACATATTAAAAATCGGTGGTTGGAATACTGACCACGTTATGAAAACTGTATACCGCCATTCTTTACAGACGAATGAAGCACAACCGAGAGCATCCGACAAGTTTAGTGATTCTCTCTTTTCATGACAAAATCCATGACAAAATTTATGACAAAAAAATTGTCACGATTGATTTTCACACTGAAAACAGTACATTCAAACAAACAATAAAAAAGAACCAAATCCCTTGATTTACTTGGGTTTTCGGTTCTTTTCTCTTTCTCTTGAAAATCTTATTTTCAATCGGGGTGACAGGATTCGAACCTGCGACCCCCTGGTCCCAAACCAGGTGCTCTAGCCAAGCTGAGCCACACCCCGAAAGGTCAACTGCCGCGCCTTTGGCGCAAGTGAAATTATATACTAAAAGGCTCCGCGCTGTCAAGCAATTTCATCACACTTTACACGCGTTTCATCACACTTTACACACGCTTTTCTCATCATTTCCTGACATGTGCGATAGTGAAATGCCACTCGCCGAAACGGTCTGTTTCCATAATAATATAGCTGGGTTCCCTCCCATCCTGTCTGGGATAGGACAGGCTTCCGGGATTCAGTGCAACAACCTTGTCACTGATATCCACCAACGGTCTGTGCGTATGACCGTACACAACGATATCCATGCCTCTGGCGATAGCCTCCTGCTTGATTCTTTCGTTTCCCAAGGACACATAATAATTATGTCCGTGTGTCACCCACACCTTGCGGCCTGCAATATCCAACTCCAGCTCCCTGGGCAGGTTCGAGAAGAAATCATTATTTCCTAATACAATATGTACCGGGCAATCCGCCGCACTGGTAATAGCATATTCACACCCTTCAGCATCCCCGCAGTGGATTACCATGTCAGGCTTATGCATCTCTACCACTTTAAAATAATTGTCATTCTTCTTATGTGTATCACTAACAATCAGTACCTTCATACCTTTTCAGTTCCTCTTTCATCAGCTGTAGCGCTTTGCCGCGATGGCTGACCTTATTCTTCTCTTCCTCTGTGAGCTCAGCAGTCGTTTTCCCAAATTCCGGCACAAAGAAAATCGGGTCATAACCGAAACCGTTCTCCCCCTTCTCCTCATAGCCGATTCGTCCTTCTATAGTAGCTCTGGTAGTCAATTCCTTCCCATCCGGCAGCACAGCTGCGATGGCGCAGACAAAGCGCGCGGTACGCTGTGCATCCGCCACGCCCTCCAATCTCTCAATGAGATTGGCATTTTTAATGCGATATGAGGTATCCTCTCCCAGATATCTGGCTGAATAGATGCCCGGCTCCTTGTTCAGATAGTCAATTTCCAGTCCGGAATCGTCTGCCATCACAATAGCATCCGTGCAATCGGCAACGGCTCTTGCCTTAATCAAGGCATTTTCCTCATAAGTACTGCCGTTTTCCTCCACATCCACCGTAATTCCGGCCTCCTTCATAGAGACAACCTCCATGCCGGTATCCTGCATAATCATATTGATTTCTTTTATCTTTCCTGCATTTCCTGTTGCGAAAACAATTCTGCCGCTCATAATTCTCCTACCTCATCGCTCGTGTTTTTACTAGTATAAACCTCAAGAATGGCATTCGCAAGTCCTTCTGCCAGTTTCTGCTGATAAAACTCCTGCTGCAGCAGCGCCTGCTCCTGCGCGTTTGACAAATATCCCACACAGACCTCCGCGGCAGGTATTTCTATCTTGCCCAGAATACTGTCCGCATCCGCCGGAGATAAGCCTATTGCTCTGTTGCCGGCTGCAACTGTCACATTTCGTGTCAGGATGTCCGCAAGCTGAACATTTCCGAATTCCGGAATGAAATAATCTTCATTATAAAAGCTGTGAATTCCATAGCATTCCGGATGTTCCGTATCCCGACAGACTCCCAAGACAATATAGATATCTGCTTTCACAGCCTCAGCAAAAGCTAATCTTTCTTCCACAGACACATCCGCATCCTCTAAGCCGGTAAAATATATCTTAATATTCTCCTGCTCCGGTCTCTTTTGAAGCTGTTTTGCCACCTGAAGCGGGATATCTCTCCCGGCGCCGCTCTCTGTTACCCTATCGTCTTCCCTGTCGCCTCCCGCCGGGTCAACCACCACAATCTGCTCATAAAGTTCTTGGGGTTCATAGCAGGCAATCACAAGCGTATCGTTTTCCATGGTGCTCCTGTATTCCAACACCCGGGACATAGCCAATTTCAGGACGACGCCGTCCTGACCAATCTCGCAGCAGCCGTCCAGCACCGAAGTCAAATCACCGCAAATCGCATTTTCCTCATAGAAAGTCCGCTCAGCGCTCTTGAGGTAAATCCACAATTCACGTGCCATATAACGGTTTTCCATGACCACGTTTTCTGCCTTGGTACCTTTTGCGAGCGGGATTCTGATACAATCCTCGCCAGATATGCCCGGCTGTAATATCAAACTGATTTCTCCTGCATTATGTACAGCTTCCTCCTGCCCGATAACACCGGTTTCATCATGAGCAGCGTCCGCTATAACGATGGTTTTGCCGGAAGCCACATACAACATGACGCTCATGCTCACAAGGGCAAACGTCACCCACATCGCCATGGTTATCATCATATTCTCTTTTTTTGATTTGGTTTCTTTCTTCATTTAACCCTTCCGTTTCGGCGGTTTCGGTCCCATAAACTGATAATAATAGGTTTTCATCATACCATTGTATAGCTTTCGATTCTTATCCGCTTTTCTACCGATGTCCCGTTCCGCCTGCTCATAGGCTGTAATCAGATACATACTCCAGGAATCCAATTCCCGATATTTCTCACCAATCACACGATACAAAGCCGGCATCTGCTCCTTATCCTGCAGACGTTCTCCATAAGGCGGATTGGTTATGAGAAAGCCATATTTTTTCGGATGGCTAAGCTCCTCGACCCCTCTTCTCTGAAAGTGTATCAAATGATTCACACCTGCCAATTTGGCATTTTCTCTTGCAATACTCACCATACTGTCATCAATATCATATCCCTGAATATCAGTCTCGACCTTTAAATCCACCAGCTCACCGGCTTCATCCAAGGTGTCATACCAATTCCTTTTGGCAATAATGTGAGTCCAATTCTCTGCAGTAAAGGAACGGTTCATGCCCGGTGCCATATTCGCAGCAATCATGGCCGCTTCAATAGGAATGGTACCGCTTCCGCAAAAGGGATCCACCAAAATCCTATCCTTATTCCACGGTGTCAGCATAATCAGTGCCGCCGCCAGATTCTCCGCAATGGGTGCTTTGGCAGTCAGCTTGCGATACCCCCTCTTATGCAGGGATTCACCGGTACTGTCAAGACCCACCGTCACCTCATCCTTCATCAGAAAGACCCGAATGGGAAAGCTGTCACCATTTTCCTCAAAACGGCTCTGTACATGATATATTTCCTTCAAACGCTCTACCATAGCCTTCTTCATGATGGACTGAATATCCGACGGGCTGAAAAGCTTAGACTTCACACTGGCAGCCTTTGCCACCCAGAATTTGCCATCCACGGGAATGAACTCCTCCCATGGGAGGCTGCGAGTTCCCTGAAACAACTCCTCGAACGTCTCTGCATGAAAACTTCCTATCTTAATCAGGATTCTCTCCGCAGTGCGCAGAAATACATTGGCTCTGCACAGAGCCTCCTCATCACCGAAGAAGGTAACTCTTCCGTCTGCCACCTCCGTAATATCATAACCCAGATCTATGATTTCCTTTTTCAGGACTGCCTCCATGCCAAAATGGCAGGGCGCAATCAATTCGAATTTCCGCATATCTGCTCTTTCCCTTTTCCGCTCATTTTCTCTTTAGTATACAATTTTTTCGAAATTATGTAAATAGGGACACCTTACGGTGCCCCCTTGCATTAGAAATTATTGTTCTGATTATTCTTGTTATTCTGCTTGTTCTGATTGTTATTCTGATTGTTCTGCTGATTCTGGCTGTTTTTGCAATTCTGATTGTCATTGGCATTATTGCAGTTATTCACCTTATTATTATCATAGTTTTGACTGTTATTAGACATTTTACATTCCTCCTATAGGTTATTAGTTACAGGAGTAGTATGTCAAAATCGTACAAAAAATATGCGCATTTCAGGTCAGTACTTTGGTACTATTTTTTATTGTTTTTTTGTTGCTTTAGTACTATAATAATAATTGTAGATAGAACCCCTTCATCATTCTATTTACAACCCTTATATATTAATTATTTATACTCCCCTCAGTATGAGTCGTCAGTGTACACTGGCGGCTCGTGCTATTTCCGGACATATTTCCCATCTAATTAAGCCAGTCACGAAAAAGCTTCACGAAAAAAATGACCACTAAAACCGGCAAAAGAACGGGAGCCAGAATGGAAAGTACCGAAAATGCCAAACTGAAAATCAGGAAAACAATCAACAAGATGATTACCACCCACAACCATCCCGGTATTCGGGTTCTCTTAACAGGAGACTGATACTGACTGTCCTGATATACAGAGTGATACCGGGTACCGCGATAGTCTCCGCTTTGATAATCGGAACTGTCAGCATACGCTGTATCCCCCTGACCGCTGGTTTCTATAATCGTCTTCGCTATCAACCGGGGGTTCCCCAACGCACTGAGCACCTCATTCTCACCGCGGCCCATACGAATCTGGGTATTGATATATTCCTCATAATAAAGTACATGCTCCTGCACTGCATCGGAGGCTATCCTGCCTGTCAGGGCTGCTCTCAATCTATCTATAAATTCCTTTTTGTTCATCTTGTTCCTTCCTCGCAAAAAAGCATGCTACGTTTGTATTATTGTAGCATGCCTTCTGATTCCAGTAAATATAAGCTTCGGAAAGTATTTCTAAACTTTTTATTAATAATTTTCAGCTTTAATTTCAAAATATGCCTGAGGATGTGCACAAACAGGACAAACCTCCGGTGCCTTGGAACCAATGCAAATATGTCCGCAGTTCCTGCATTTCCAGATAGTATCCCCATCTCTCGAGAAAACGATGCCCTCCTTAACATTGTTCAGCAGCTTCAGATATCTCTCCTCATGCTCCTTCTCAATCGCAGCCACCCCTTCAAACAGCACCGCTATCTGAGTAAAGCCTTCCTCCCTAGCTTCCTTCGCAAACCTGTCGTACATATCCGTCCACTCGTAATGCTCCCCCTGTGCTGCTGCCTTCAGATTCTCAGTGGTGGAACCGATACCGTCACACAGCAGCTTGAACCACATTTTCGCATGCTCCTTCTCGTTGTTTGCCGTCTCCTCAAACAACTCCGCAATCTGCATATAGCCCTCTTTTCTTGCCTTGGATGCAAAGAAGGTATACTGGTTGCGCGCCATGGACTCCCCGGCAAATGCCTCCCTCAAATTCTGTTCCGTCTTACTACCCTTTAATTCTGCCATGATATCATCTCCTTTATCACTTTTTAATATATTCCTATATATTATGATACCTTTTCCGGAAATTAATGCAAGCCTCAGATGAATAATGGATATCTGCCATTGAAAAAGCCCTCGGAAACCGTTGATTTCCAAGGGCTTTATACAAATAGCGTGCGTTAGAGGATTCGAACCCCCGACCTTTTGGTCCGTAGCCAAACGCTCTATCCAGCTGAGCTAAACGCACATTC
>CAZPRB010000085.1:0-7514 GCA_964588645.1 uncultured Acetatifactor sp.
GCGACCTTCCGCAGCATCTCCATCACTCTCAGCTGATAGGTATGTCCCTCGCGCACCTTCCGATACCCGTTTCTCGCAATCTCCGCACGCACATCCTCATGCTCCAGATAGTAGGCGCATTTCTCCACCAGCTCCTCCATACTTCCATAGCACTCCAAATCGTGTCCGATTTCGAACAAATCGCCCAGCTCCTCCTGATAATTGGTCATGCAGAAGCCACCGCAGCCCATAATATCAAATACGCGCAGGGGCAAGCCTGTCTGTATGGGTTTCATCGTTATATTCAGGTTAATTCTGCTTTCGCGGAACACCAGGGGCATTTCGGTAAGGGAGTGTACCCCTCCGTGAACTGTCACATTCTTAAGTGGTGTCGTATCACTTGTGGTGTACAAATCCACCCGGAAATGCTCCGCCAGGGTATTCAGTGTGCGAATACGCTCTGCTTCCGCTATCTGAAATCCCACATAGGAGTGCGCTGCCACATAGGAATCCGTATCTATCAGAGAATCCTCCGCCTGATAGAAGTCGGAAGCATTTTCCCTGATGCTCTTCACACACTCTTTCGTCAGCGCTTCTTCCACGAAATTATAACCGTACACCTTCAGGGAGGCTTCCACAATTCCGTCCACATAGCCCTTCACATATTCCGGAAGTGTTATCTGCTTCAGCTTATTCTTCTCCGAATACAGAGACCCCACAAAGGAAATATCACAGCGAAGCTTTTCCGACTTCTGCGGAGAAGCCTTGGCAATCACCTCATCAAACCGGTCTGTGGCTGCTGCCAGCGGTAGATGGAAGATACCCTCCGGATTCCACCTGTGAAAGAGCTGATACTGTGCCCTGTCAAATAAGAAAATACGATTGGTATCATATTGTATGGACTTAGAGAACAGCTCCGGCACCGGAGAATCCACGCTCCAACATAAATAAGGGATTCCGTATATATGACACACCTCAGCAATCGCAGGAAAGAAATTGATACTGAATACGAATACAGGGGAATATTGCTCAATCCCCTCACTTACCAGCTCCACACGTCTCGCTGCCGTCAGCCTCTTATCTGTGATTTCCTCACAGATTTCAGCCACCTCCACCCGAAACGAGCGCAGGGTACTCATCACATCCGGTTCACATATATTTCCGTAACGATATATCAGGACTGTCATGCCCGAATCCCTCATCTTTCGAATAGTTATCTGTTCGTAACTATTTATAATTTCAAATCCCGTATATTCTGCAGGATTTCCCCGTAGGGCTCATCCTTGCCGAACAGCAGGGTAGTTCCCAGCACAAAGCCCTTCACGCCTCTGGGTGCGAATTCCAGAATCCGCTCCGCGCTGCATGCGCCGTCCCAATAAAGCTCGAAATCCATTTCCTCCTTCATTGCCAGCAGCTTGGTAATCTTCTTACCCACATAGGGCAGATACATCTGTCCGGCATTTCCCGGATTCACAGACATCACCAGCACCTTCTTCACGATGCGGAGCATCTCCATGACTGTCTCCACACTGGTGCCGGGATTGATTGCAATTCCCGGAACCATGCCTGCATCAATAATTGCCTGCAGGGTGGTAGAGGGGTGATATTCCGCCTCCGGATGAATATAAACCGTATCCCCCTTGCGCAGGTTCTTAAGAAATAAACCAATGTGCGTGTTGGGATGCTCTATCATCAAATGCACATCCAAGGGCTTCCCGGTCGCACCGGCAATATATTTCATATCATTTAATGACATGGCATAATTGGGCACATATCGTCCGTCCATAATATCGATATGGAAGGAATCAATTCCGCCCTCCTCCAGGGCTCTTACTTCCTTCTCCAAATTCCCGAAATTCGCACACATCATGGATGCTGTCAACTCAAAATTCATCTGTATCCTCCCACACCTTTGTACTTATCATACCTCTGTCATACGTAATGACACTACTGAATTAACTGTAACATAATCCCGGTCAGGTTACAACCTTATATTCTGTATCATCACCGGTTTCCCCGCCTGCAGAAACTCCGTTGCAAGGGGCATGGGGTCACCATAGTAGGCATCATAGTCCCTTACGGATACAGCCTTCTCCTGCGGAAAATGAAACAGAGTCACTTCAATGCTTTCCTGATTCTCCTTGAAAACCTCCAGACTTCTATTTATTTTCTCCTGAGCCGCTTCCTCATCCTCCATGTAGGTGCCAAGGCTGATGCCATACAAGATTCTCTTCCTCCGACCCTTGCCTTCGGAGGTTTTCTGCTTCTGTTCCCGAACCGGCAGACGCAACGGCATGATTCTCTGTTCCCAGCTTGTCCTTGTCTCTTCTCCCGCAAATTCCGCCAGCTTCTCCAGGTATCGTTGCTTCTGTTGCTCTGATGATACCAAGACTAAATCCGCATACACCACTCCGGGCATGGGGACATAATATTTCAGATTGGAATAAGCTCTGGCGCTGTCCCCTATGTCTTCTCCATGAAAGGGCGGCACATAAACCAGCTTATCCGTATATTTTCGCAGCTTCTCCGCATAGAAGCCCGGAGCCACGGAAATCGCAGGATTCCACCCGTCATAGGGATTCTGAATGACAATCACCTCAGGGTGAAGCAGCTCCAGATATTCCTCTGTCAGAAGCTTATAATCCAACGGGCACACCTCCCCGGGGAAGTCCGCTGCATCACAGCGCACCTCCTTGGGGGAACCGTCATAATCCTTATAATAATATGGCAGCGGCACGACGCAGACATCACAGGTCAAATCCTCCTCTGCCGCCTGCCACAGACTGTGGAGACCCTCCCAGTCCCTTGTAAGAACCGGCAAAAACAATACCGTCCTGCGACCATAGACATCCTGCTCCAGTTCTCTTAGAATGAGCTCTTGCAGCTTGTCCAGACCGATGCAGAGCTTACCGCCCTTTCCCGGCACACCATTTCCTTCCGCAAGCTGTTCATAGAGTCCGTATAATGCCTCACAGTACTGTTCCAGACAGGAGATGACCGTACAGCTCTCCCCCCGCATCTGCTCCAGCATGGTTCCCAGTTCAATGGCCAGCTGCTGGCTTTCCTGAAGCAAGGCAACAGCCTGTTGTGGGTGCCACTCTTCTAGGGCTGTCTGCAACTGTTCCTTCATACGCCAAAGCTCCTCTGCACACTCCCTCGCCATTGCCTTATAGGATGTCTTTTTATAGCTTTTCTCCTCTTCACTGCGGCATAGCTTTGCCCTCTCGAACCGGAATTTGGGCAGTTCAAAATCCAATACCTTTTGCAGATTCACCTTCTGTCCTTCAAAAAAAGGATAATTATGCGCTCCCGCATCCTTTCTCAGCTTCATATAGTCGCCGTAGCGGAGCCGAAGCATCTTATCATAGAGCTTAGGCACGGGCATGGTGGTGCATTCAAAGGGAAGGTAAATAGGCTCCTCATAGCACTCCTTGGGGAAATGAAAGGCATCTCCCTTTAATCCCCAGGGGAACAGCTGGGTCAGCGTATCTGCTTCCCCCTCCGGTACCTCCGCAAATATCCGCTCCACCTCGCCGTAGAGCATTCTTCCCAGCTCCTCAGCATCCTGAATACGCTTGATTTTCCTGCCGCTCATCTCCTCGATGTTTCTCAGGCTTTGCTCCTTTTCCTCCGGGGACAGCTTTCCCTCCACAATGGCATCTGCCACTCCCAGCATATACTTGCACAGGGTTCTGCGCTCTTCCTCCTTCTCCGGCTCCCGATACACATAATCCAGCACAAAGATGTCCACACAGGCGATGTAGGGGAAATTATGAAATCTCCGCAAATGCTCCTTCTCAAAGCAGAAGCGGTTCTTTCCCACAACCTTCCCCATAAACAGCCAGAAATCCTTCTGATTCCGGAAGGTCTGCACGTCAAAGCCCTCCTCCATATCAAATCTGGCCACTGTCATGAACTTCTCATAATCCGCTCTCTTCATCACAATGTCCAGATCATCATCCCAGGGGATGAAGCCGCCATGGCGCACCGTTCCCAATAGGGTCCCCCAGTCTGCGAAGTACTGAATATGATGTTTTCTGCACACTCTGTCAATCTCCATCAGAACCTCCAGCTCCGCAGCCCAGGCCTGCTTGATAGCGGCCGGAACCAAGAAACCGCATCTGACTTCATCCAACAGAAAGGAATCCGGTATTCCCATGCTTCTCTCCTATACCTCTACATTTTGCAGCATCACAGGCTTCGATGCCTGCTTCATCAATTGCGCACTTTTGCCGGCATCCCCGTAGAACGCATCCGCCAGCTGCACTGCCGTCTCTTCCTCCTCGGCGGCCATAATGCTGTACCAGGGCTTTCTCCGGCATTTATCCAGGATTCTCTCATATTTGCGAAGCACCTCCGGAGTCCTTGTCACCAGACGCTTCCGCAGCTGTACGTCCTGAAGCCAGACAATCTGCAGCTTCTCCGCCTGCTCGTCAAAAATCTGCAGGGTGTTCTGTATCTTCTCAAGCATTCTGTCCTTATGCTCCATCAGTCCGTTACCACTGACATGATACAGAATAACCTTCTTATCCCCCCATTCTGTCGGGCGTTTCGCCGTCTCCGGCTCCACGTCATCCAAGGGGGAGCCCAAGCCCAGTATCTTGGCTTCCCAAATGGGACGGGTCTCCTCGCCTGCCCATTCACTGAGATAATCCACGTAGCTCTGCTTCATTCCCTCAGACTGGACA
Source organism: uncultured Acetatifactor sp. (assembly GCA_964588645.1). Taxonomy (GTDB): domain Bacteria; phylum Bacillota; class Clostridia; order Lachnospirales; family Lachnospiraceae; genus Acetatifactor. The sequence goes on from CAZPRB010000085.1 coordinate 4,668, forward strand.
ATGACCTTGTCGGCATGCACCACTCCGGGCATGGGAACATAATATCTTCTGGCCTTCAGGGCTCTCTCATCATCCGGTCGCATTTCATCCAGCTTAAACCAGGGAATGTAAATCAATTCCTCCGTGTTTTGCCACAATTTAGGCGCATAATAGTCATTATGCACCGTCAGGGCGTGATTCCACTCATCATAGGGCATCTGAATATAGATGACATCCGGATGATTATTCTCCAGATCATAATCCAAATACGGAATGACAGGCACCTCCTCCGGGAATTCCTCGCCATCCCAGTGGATTTCGCTGATTGCCGCGCCCATTCTCCGCTTATAATAATAGGGGAGGGGCACCACGCGCACCTCACAGTCTTCCTCCGCGCAGGCGGAACGCCAGACACTCTCAAGAGCCTTCCAATGGGTAGAACGGCAGGGCATAAAGACGATTTCCTTCTTCACCTGCAAAGCCTCCACTGCCTGACGCACATACCCAAGGGTTTCGTCCAGAATGAACCGGACTGCCTTCCCGTCCGTCACTATGCTCTGCATCAAGGTCTCATGCAGCTCGTAGACCACCTCGCAATACTGCTCCAGTACAGCCACTGCCTCCGTTCCCTGCCCCACCTTCTTCTCAATGGAATTGCCAATTACCACTGCAACATTCTGCAGCTCCTGCAAGAGCTTGTATACCGTCTCGCTCTGCCCACAGGAAACCAAGAGTTCTATTTTCTCATGAATCTGCTCCAGTAGCTTCAGCTTCTTCTCCAGTCCCTGTCGAAAGGTAGGATTCTTTATTCGATCGGCTAAATTGCCGGGATATTCGTATTTCGGGAGTTTCACTCCTTTTTCTGCCAGAAATCCCTCCTGTCTCTCATGGAAGGGATACTCATGTCCGCCGCCCTTACGGACATTCTTCATATAATCACCATATTTTAACTTCAAGATGGTATCATACCCCATGGGCACGGGGATATCTATCCGATCAAAGGGCATCCGGATGCTGTCCGCATAGCACTCCTTGGGATATACGCTTGCACCGGAATCCAGATACTGGGGAATCAGGGCAATCTGATCCGCCTCCGGCTCCGTATACATGGCATACAGGGCACAGAGAATTTTGTAGAGCTGGTTTTTGATATTCCCCTCTCTGTCAATCTTCTGTCCGCAGCTCCTCTCAACCAAGTCAAGCAGAGCTTCCAGCTGCTCCTCCGAAAAGGTTCCCATGCCGTTGGAATCCGCTATGGTCTTCACCATCTCCACCAGATCCCTCTGAAGCTCCTCCTCCCCCTTATCTCTGGGCACATAGTCTAAGGGAAAGATATCCACTCCGCAGGCATAGGGGGTATTGTGATAACGGTCCAGGAACTCCGGATCAAAGGAGGCAAAGCTGCCGTTAATCACACGCATCATGACGTCCCAGTAATTGGCATCCGTGGCATAATTCAAAATCTCATATCCCTCCGGCATCTCTTTAACCACAAGCTTCTGAAAGCGTTCATAATCAAGGCGCTTCATGGCGATATCCAGGTCGTCATCCCAGGGGATATAGCCGCCGTGGCGGATTGTCCCCAGCAGGGTGCCCCACTCCGCAAAATATTGGATATTATATTTCTTACAAATTCGGTCAATCTCCAGCAGCACTTCAATCTGAGCCGCCCAGCAGCTCTTCATCATGGCGCTGACATAGAATCCGCACTGAATTTCATCTTCAAAATAAGAGTCAGGATATTTCATAACAGCCTCCGGATAAAATAATAAAGGGAGTCGGATGAATCCGACTCCCTTTGGTAGTTAACGTTCTAATGTCTCTTCTACAGAAATTAGCCAAGTAAGGACAGAACACCCTGATTTGTCTGGTTAGCCTGAGCCAACATAGCCTGACCAGCCTGAGCAAGGATATTGTTGTTGGAGTACTTAACCATTTCAGTAGCCATATCAGTATCACGGATCTGGCTCTCTGCTGCGGTGGTATTCTCAACGACATTGTCCAGGTTGTTGATGGTATGCTCCAGACGGTTCTGGATAGCACCAAGGTCAGATCTCTGCTCGGATACATCCTTGATAGCTGCCTTAGCCCATGCATTCAAGCCTGCGAAGTGAGAAGCTGTCAATGCTTTAGCTCCTACCTTGTCACTGGAATCAAGCTTGCAGAAGCTTAAGAATTTACCGGTAACAGCTTCTGCAGTCTGCAAAGTAGTAAGTGCTCTCATCTTATCCAAGGTATTCTTGAAGGTTGATTTAGCCAGGGTAGAAATACCCATGGGCTTGATGCTGAAAGAAATCTTGTTGTTAACGTTGGACTCTGCGCCAACCTGAAGGCTCTTTCCATCGAAGGAACCATTCAAAAGGCTCTGCTCGTTGAAAGTAGTGGTCTGTTTAACACGGTTGATTTCCTGCATCAGCTGGGAAACCTCGGAACCGATGAAGCTTCTGTCCTGAGTGGTCAGTGTTGCATTCTCACCCTTTACAGCCAGCTCGTTGATTCTCTGAAGCATATCTTCTACTTCTGCAAGAGCACCCTCTGCAGTCTGTACACAGGAGATACCATCTGCTGCGTTCAGGGAAGCCTGGGTAAGACCTCTAATCTGACGTCTCATCTTCTCACTGATGGAAAGACCTGCTGCATCATCTGCTGCACGGTTAATCTTGTAACCGGAAGATAACTTCTCAGTTGATTTAGCCTGGGTTGCTGTGGTCAAACCAAGCATTCTGCTAGAGTTCATTGCTGTTAAGTTGTGTTGTACTACCATAAATTTTTCCTCCTTGAATTTAAATATGAAAGCCACATCCTTGCGGCTAGATTTACTTGTTTACTGCCCGTTCGATTCGCACCGGTCGTACCAACAGTAAACGG
>CAZPRB010000086.1:0-7352 GCA_964588645.1 uncultured Acetatifactor sp.
TTCTTTTGCGCTTTATCCAAAAGCTCGTTTATTTTTGACAGCTCTTCCTTCGTACAGACTGCTATAGAAGGCAAAACCATTGTGAAAGAGATTTATGTAAAAGGAAAGATTATTAATATTGTGGTAAAATAATTCCACAAAAAAGCAAGTGGCGGATTATTCTCCGCCGCTTGTTTTCTTTTGCGCTTTATCCAAAAGCTCGTTTATTTTTGACAGCTCTTCCTTCGTACTGTACTTTTTAATTGCAGTTATTGCAGCACTCATTTCTGCCGAAGTAAAGGTCAGCTTCTCCTGCTTTGCCTTTTTCATCATAGGCATCAGAAAGGCCAACATTTCTTTTTGGCTTTTTCCGTGTCCTTCCTTGAACATATCCGCCAGAAAGACAAGCTTTTTAGCCGGAATGTCTTTTACCAGTTCGTCATCCATCCACGCCGGATGATTTGTTGCTTGATTCATTCTCGTTTCCTCCCTCACCTTGTTGTGATTGCATTGCTTGAAATATTTCAAATAGCTGGGACATATCCATACCGGAGATATCAGGCATGCCGGACAGCCCTGAGAACAGTGCGGAGGGGTCTGCACCGAATGGATTATCATTCTCCGGAAACAGGTCCTTCATTGTCTGTATCATCTGTAGCATTTCCTGCATGCTCTCAAGGCTTTCGAGCATGTTTTTCATTTGCTTGAGTTGCTCCTGCCCGGTGTGACTGCATAAGGGCAGGATTTCATCGCAGAGAGCTGAGATATTGAGGCTATTTTGCGGATAGAAGCCGGGAAGTGCAGAAGCGGAGTAGGTCTTGAAAAAAGAGAGTGTGTATTGCAGCTCCAGAAATTTTATGTAGACAGCCAATTTTTTCTGCATGGACGCATCCATGTAAGTCAACAGAATTTTAAGTATTTGAATGTGATTGGTTGTAAAAAGTGTGTCAAAGGCTACGATTTTGTCATGCTCTTGATTGCCCATAGCTGCCCTCCCGTCCGTAAGCAATTCTAGTTCATCCTATGTGAGGAATTGAATTCTTATGAATGCATCCTTGAAAAATAGGCTCCCAAGGGAGCCTATTTGCAGCCGTAAGAAATGTGATTAGCAGCCACAGCCGTTGTTGCCGCCGCAGAAGCAGGAGAGCAGGAGAATCCAGATTATCCATTCGCAGCAACCACCGTTGTTGCCGCCTAAGATGCTGCTGCCGCAACCGTCATTGCATCCGCAGCTGTTGTTTCCGTTGCAGAAAAACAATAAAAGAATAATCCAGATACAGCTGTTGTTGCCTCCCAGTAAGCCATTGCTGTTGCTGCATCCGCAAGAATTGCAGCCACAATTTGTAGCAGTTAAGTCGCTCATTATTAAGCCTCCAGTAATTTGTTTATGCTTTATTCTATGTATGGCGGCATGTCAATGTTACCAATCAGAGAAAAAGAATTTTTCTTCATATTATTACACAATATATGGATAAAAGGCTTGCAATAATTTCAACATATAGTAAAATATATAATATGATACATTGCTATTAGTATGGATACATAAGGATTGGAACATGACACAGAAGACGTACATTGTAGAAGGCAGGCAGTTCCGCACGGAGGCGGACTACAATCGCGCAGCTCATGATAAAGCTATTATAGATAAATTGAGAACGGAGATGAAGGGCGCTGACCGCAAAAAGCTGGAGCAGCTTCGCCGCGACCTTCAAGCCGGAAAATACCGGTTTATGACATTGTTAGGTGAGGATTTTTTGGATGAGGTGAACGAAAAGCTTCAGAAGGCACCGGAAGCTGCCTGGCAGGCAAATCCTAAGTTTGATGCTATTGTTCAGGAGGAGATGAAAAGACAGGAGAAGCGGAGAAAACGCCTTGTTCTGGTATGCAGCCTGATAGCTGTTGGATGTCTTGGTTATTTCGGAGTCTATTCCTATTACAATTATCGCACAAGTAAGGACTATGAGAAGCTGAGTGAAATCAAAGAAAAGCCTGTTTCTGCGGAGAAGAAAGAAGAACCCTTGATTCACTATGTTACGGAGGAGGATACAACGCCGAAAGAAGTGTTGGATGAATATAAAAATTTACTAAATAAGAACAAAAAGCTAATCGGATGGGTTAAAATTGACGATACTAATATAGATTACCCGGTGATGCAGACTTCTGATAATGAGTATTATCAGGATCACAATATGAGTCAGGAATATGACAGAAACGGTTCCATTTTTATGGATAAGGACTGCGATGTGCAAAAGCCCAGTACCAATTACATTTTGTACGGACATCATATGAAGAGCGGGCAGATGTTCGGAAAACTGGATTTATACGAGGATGAGACATATTGTCAGGAGCATCCCTACATACAGTTCGATACCATATATGAAAAGGGAACCTATCAGGTCATGTATGTATTCCGCTCCAGGGTATACAGTGAGGAAGAAATCGTTTTTAAGTATTATCAGTTCATAGATGCACTCAGTGAGAAGGAATTTGAATCCAATATGCAGGAGATGGCAGAACTGTCTCTGTATGACACGGGTGTAACCGCACAGTACGGTGACCATTTGCTGACGCTTTCCACATGTGATTATCAGGAGAAGAACGGAAGGTTTGTGGTGGTTGCGAAGAAGGTAGCGACAAAGGAGTAGATCAGAATGACAAAGGCTGTTAAGAAAAATCGCAGAAGAATGAAAAAAACGGTACGCAAGACCCTGGGAACCTTATTCCTTGTGTCTGCTATTATTGTGGCAGCGATTCCTGCGGAGGGTCTGCAGGCGGGAAGCTCCCTAAACGGAGATGCAAAGGTTACGGTGAAGATTGATGAGTGCAATATTCCGCAAGTGGATGCATCTGAGGTGATCTATACAACAGGTGATGGCCAGTACCAGTTTGCCTATGTCTCTCCCAAGAATGCAAGCTCAGCAAACAAGGTGGCTGTTATTTTGGGATATAACGGCGGTTATCTGGCCAATGGTGCGTTGACGATTCCGGATAAAATTGATGCTTATAAGAAGTATTCGGACAACCTTGGTACCTCCAGCGGCTATGCTGCGGTTGGCAAAAACGGAAATCCTCTTTTCTATGCGGTGGAAGAGCCCCAGTATGATAAGCTGGGTCAGCCCATCATGGAAAAAATATATTTGACGGACTCAAAGGGTCAGCCAATCATCGATGAGGAAACCGGAGAACAGCAGTATACCGAGATACAGAAGACGGAGACGGCATATTACCCCTGCTATTATGAGGATTACAGCAAGTGGGGAAATCTTGAGGTGGATCAGTTCTATTATGACTCCGGAACCGTTTCCTCCAATGGTACAACGGTATATCTGCCTACCACATTATCCCAGTATCAGCGTATCACAGGCGTTGAGGTCTGGTATATCGGTAATCAGTATCTGGAAGCCGGCATCGGCGATGATGCAGGAACCTGGAAGGTGAAGGACGTAATCAAAGACCCTTCCCAGGGTATTTTCTCCGGACAGGGCAACATTGTGTCCCTGACCGTCGGGGAAAATCTGAATGGTATCGGTAATTTTGCGTTCTATGGCTGCAGCGGTATGAAGAGTATCAGGCTGGGTAACGGTCTCGATACAATCGGAAACTATGCATTTGCCAACTGTATCAATATGAATACGGTGGATGTGGAGCTAAATTCCCGTATCGCAACAATCGGAGACCATGCATTTTATAATTGTCAGTCCCTGGAAAGCTTCACTGTACCTATTTCCGTGACCTCCATTGGAGACTCCGCCTTTGAACAATGTACGGATATCAAGGAAATTGCACTTTGCGGAACGGACTACAAGGTAAGCTTAAACAGACTGGGACCTGACGCCTTTAAAAACTGTACAAGCCTGGAATCCGTTACTTTTCCAAGTACCTTCACTAATTATAATTCTGATACGAAAAAGGATGAGCCAATTGATGTAAGTATGTTCCGTGGCTGCTCATCACTAAAGTATATTTCAACCAGCAATAGTATTATTACTTTTGTTGCGGATGAAGCAAATAACGGCGGTTATAGCTTCGAGGATTTCAAGGCTGATGTGCCGGAGGAATTCTATTTTGAGGGAATTCCCAATTCCTATGTACATGACATGGCTACAAAGAATAACTTTGCCTTCAGTCATTTGGGAAAGGATTTGTATGAGATTACTGTGGTGGATGAAATTGACCCTTCCATTAAAGCGGTTTATCGCGTGAATTCTTCCAACCAATTGGTATATACAAGCATCGATCCTAAAATGAGCGATGTGGAGCTGCCCAAGACTATCGGTCCCTACAAGATTACCGAGATTAATTCGGGTACCTTCCAGAATAATTATAATTTAAAGAAGATAGTGATTCCTTCTTCCATATTATCTATAGATGACGGCGCTTTTAAGGGATGCTATCAGCTGAAGGATGTAATTTTCCGCGAGCCTGTGAATGTAAAATATATCGGAACGGATGCTTTTAAAACCCAGGATGTGACCGTCCGTGTATCCGGTGGTGATTTGCCGATACTCAGTGACAATCCGGTTCTCAATTTTGTGGGGGATATTTCCTATAACAGTGCGCCCTTCCTGTATGCAATGAATCCTGACAGTAATATTAATGTGGGGTCTCAGAAGAGGACATACATAAAATACCACAGCGGATGGCCTACCAATCTGGTAGTGCAATACAATCCGGATACGGACAAAAATGAATTGATTGATTATCCGACCTTTAAGGATATTCAGAGCGGAACGGAATACACAACGTTAAATTATGCTTATATGACAAAGGAATACGAGGATGCAGCTGCAATGGCTGTTGATAATTTTATCAACAATCGCGTTATGACGGATTATGAGCAGGATATTATTGATGCGGCTTTGGATATTGTTTTACCGGAAGGAATTGAATCCATCCGTTCAGGTCTGTTTGTTAATAAGGAGGAGCGCGAAGAGAGCTCTGTGGAGAAGACCATCACAGCATACAGCCTGAATGAGGTTGCCGGCGCAGTTTATGACGAAACAGGCAATAAGGTCTCGGGCGGTGCATTTGAAGGTTGTAAGAATCTTAAGGCTGTTTATCTGATGGGTCAGACTACATCCATAGGTGATTATGCCTTTGAGAATTGCGCCAACCTGACAGCTGTATATATCCCTACAACAGTTACCAATATGGGGAAAATTCCATTTATAGATTGTAATAAATTAAATTATGTGGAATTCCAGGGAAGCCCATATTTTACCTGTGATAAATCCATCATTTATAAGCTGGATACAGATGGTAACAAGCAGCAGATAGTTGAGTTTTTGAATGGCAGAGATACCGGTGTTGTGGATGCTTCTGAATTAGTCGGAGTATCTGAAATTGCGGAAGAAGCCTTTCGGAAAACCAGAGTCAGCTCTGTTGATTTAAGAAATTCGTTCGTGGAGGATATTCCGGAGCAGGCATTTGCAGAGACACCGAACCTGTTTGCGGTATATTTGCCTTCTACCTGTAAGGCTATCAGTCAGGATGCTTTCAAGGACAGTGGCCTTCAGTATTTGGAGGTGCCGGGCAGCGTGTCCTATATTGATGCAGACGCTTTTTCCGGCACTACAAGCAAGAGCGGACTGACCTTCTATTGTGAAGATGGAAGTAATGCAAAGCTATATGCTGACAAAAACGGAATTAAGACTACCTCAAAACCCATTGAATTGTATTACACGGTAACCTTCTGGGATTACGATTCCACCCTGCTGGATACCCAGACAGTGGAAGCAGGTAAGGATGCTGTTCCGCCTGCGGTTCCGGGACGCGAGGGATATATTCATACCGGTTGGGTGCCCGACTATCATGGTGTTCAGTCGAATTTGCAGGTGACAGCTTTGTATGAAGCAGAGGATCCCGATGCTAAGAAGTTTACGGTTACTTTTGTGGATTATGATGATACGGTTCTGAAGACTACACTGGTATTGCCCGGTGAAGATGCGGAGCCACCCTTTGACCCGAAGAGAGAAGGATATACCTTTATGGGGTGGCGGCCTGCAGTTACCAATATTCAGGGAAATACTACGATTTACGCTCAATATGAGAAGAATGATTCCAGCGAGGCGGAACTTACCGTAAGATTCATTGATTATGATGATACTGTCCTTTATACGCAGAAGGTTGCTTATGGTGCAGATGCAATTCTGCCTCAGAGCCCAAGTAGAGAGGGCTATACCTTTACCGGATGGAGACCTGCCGTTACCGGTGTCACCAAGGATATGGATACCTTTGCCCAGTATGAGAAGGCAGACGGAACATCGGGAGGCGGAAATGGTTCCGGTAACGGTTCCGGAAATGGTTCGGGTAGCGGAAGTGTTGACGGCTCCGGCAGCGGACAGACGACCACGAAGCTTTACACCCTGACTGTCAGAAACGGCAGCGGCTCCGGAAGCTATGCGGCAGGTTCACAACCGATTATTATTGCAAATGATCCTGCTTCGGGACAAGAGTTTGATTATTGGAGTATCGATCCGGCTGATACTAAGATAGCAAGCAAGGTACTTACAGCAAGCGTGATTACCATGCCTGAGAAGGATGTCACTGTAACCGCCCATTATAAAGCGAAATCCGGATGGGGAGTCGGTACAGGAAGCGGAAATTCCTCCGGAAACAATTCCAATCGCCCCAACGGCTCCCAAAATATTGTGAGTGAAGGAACCACGGTGGTCATTGATAAGAATGGCTTGTCAAATACCGGTGTGGTGTCTGCAACGGTACATGGCTCTTCGGATAATTTTACAATTAAGATTACTGAGAATAATTCTGCAACGGAAGCGATTATAAGAGCTTTGATGGCAGAGTACGGAGACCGGTTCAACGATATCAAATACTTCCCTATGGATATTACCTTATATGATTCCACAGGAACCAAGAAAATCACGGATACCACCGGACTTTCCATACAGATTACCCTGCCCCTGCCTGATTCACTAATTACCTATGCCGGTAATAATAAGGTTGCAGGAGTTGTAAATGATAGGCTGGATAAATTGACTCCTAAATTCACAACAATTTCCGGAGTGTCCTGTGTAACCTTTACGGCAGAGCATTTCTCACCGTATGTGATTTATGCAGATACCGGAAATCTGACTGCAGGTGTGGCGGATAACACACCGAAGACAGGCGATGGAATTCATCCGAAATGGTTTCTGTCCATGGGACTTGCAAGTGTTTCGGCGGTCTTGTTCCTGAAAAAGGACAGACGTGTTGCACGTAAGGTGAAGGTTCGTGCATAAAAGTTTGACAGACTTTTATTTAGAAGAATGAATTAAAATTTACAAGAGAGTACGGAGTGCGTATGAAGGGAAAAAGCAGATTATCAGGAGTCCTGTTTATCATTGCAGCACTTATCATTATGCAGCTTCCGG
>CAZPRB010000087.1:0-7310 GCA_964588645.1 uncultured Acetatifactor sp.
TCCTGTCCTCGTCATAATGATAATCAATGCTCTCCAATTTCGCTACAATTTCTGCTTTCTCCACATCCAAATCCTCACACATCTGTTCCAGACTTCCGTAGAAATCCCTCAGCTTCAGATTCACAAAGCTCAACAGCATCACCGGATCCTTGGGTATCATACGCCTTCTTCCTCCGCTTCTATTCTCTTTATAACTTCATAATAAGCTACTATTTTTCTGCATTCAAGCTTTATTTACACAAACCAGTTCGTCGCCTTCTACAGAAATCTGAAGCGTATCTCCAGATTCCACCTTGTCAGCGAGAATCATTTTGGCCACCAGCGTCTCCACATGCTTCTGAATATAACGTTTCAGCGGACGGGCACCATATACCGGGTCATAGGCATTGTTCACGATAAAGTTCAGCGCCTCATCTGTCAGCTCTATGGACACATTTCTGTCCTCCAGACGTCTGTTCAAATCCGACACAATCAAGCGGACAATACCGCCGATATTATCCTTGGTCAGTGGTTTAAACATAATCGTCTCATCCAGTCTGTTCAGGAATTCCGGTCTGAAATGAGCACGCAGCTCATTCATCACCTGTTCCTGCGCATCCGCCCGAATACTTCCGTCCCCCTCGATCCCCTCCAGCAGATACCCGGCACCGATATTGGAGGTCATAATCAGAATGGTATTCTTGAAATCTACCGTTCTTCCCTGCGAATCTGTCACACGACCGTCATCCAGCACCTGCAGCAAAACATTAAACACATCGGGATGGGCTTTCTCAATTTCATCAAAAAGCACTACACTGTAAGGTTTCCTGCGCACTGCTTCCGTCAGTTGTCCCCCTTCTTCATATCCCACATATCCGGGAGGTGCTCCTATCAAACGGGACACGGAGTATTTCTCCATATACTCACTCATATCAATACGCACCATATTATTCTCATCATCAAAAAGCGTTGCGGCCAAAGACTTGGCAAGCTCTGTCTTACCCACGCCGGTAGGTCCTAAAAACAAGAAGGAACCGATGGGTTTGGAAGGGTCCTTAATTCCTGCCTTGGAACGGATGATAGCCTCCGTCACCTTGGTAACGCCTTCCTCCTGCCCTAGCACACGCCTGTGCAACTCCTCATCCAGATGTAGCGTCTTATTGCGCTCGCTTTCCGTCAGTTTTGCCACAGGAATGCCCGTCCAACGGGAGATGATTCTGGCGATTTCATCCTCCGAGACCTTCTCATGCACCAAAGAGAATTCCCTGGAACCTACATGCTCCTCTTCCTGTTCCAACTGTTTTTTCAGTGCAGGAAGTCTGCCATAGCTCAATTCCGCCGCCTTCTCCAGATTGCCTTCCCGCTGTGCAATCTGAATCTCACTGTTCACCTCATCAATTTCTTCACGCAGCTTGGAAAGCTTATCCACGGATGCCTTCTCATTATCCCACTGTGCCTTTTTGCCGGCGAACTCCTCCTTAAGCTCTGCCAATTCCTTCTGCAGATTGGCAAGACGCTCTTCACTTAAACGGTCTTCCTCCTTTTTCAGAGCGGTCTCCTCAATTTCCATCTGCATAATCCTTCGCTGTAATTCATCCAGCTCCGTAGGCATACTGTCAAGCTCTGTCTTAATCAGCGCACATGCCTCATCCACCAAATCAATGGCCTTATCCGGCAGGAATCTGTCCGTGATATATCTATTGGACAGCACGGCTGCACTCACCAGGGCATTGTCCATAATCTTCACTCCATGATACACCTCATACCGCTCCTTCAGACCACGCAGAATGGATATGGTGTCCTCCACAGAGGGCTCCTCCACCAGAACCGGCTGGAAACGCCGCTCCAGTGCGGCATCCTTCTCAATATACTGCCTGTACTCATCCAGAGTGGTGGCACCGATACAGTGAAGCTCTCCTCTCGCCAGCATAGGCTTCAACATATTGCCCGCATCCAGCGCACCATCTGTTTTGCCTGCACCCACAATGGTATGCAGTTCATCAATGAACAGAATAATCTGACCGTCACTATTTTTCACATCCTCCAGAACCGCTTTCAGACGTTCCTCAAACTCGCCACGGTATTTGGCACCTGCCACAAGTGCACCCATATCCAATGCAAAAATCTTCTTATCCTTGAGTCCCTGAGGCACATCTCCTCTGACGATACGCTGCGCCAGTCCTTCTACCGCCGCAGTCTTGCCCACACCGGGCTCACCGATTAACACCGGATTGTTCTTGGTCTTTCTGGACAGGATTCTGATGATATTACGAATCTCACTGTCACGTCCGATAACGGGGTCCAGCTTCTGATTTCTTGCCTTCTCCACAAGGTCCTGACCATACTTCTCCAAGGTATCGTAGGTCGCCTCCGGATTATCACTGGTGACGCGCTGATTTCCTCTAACCGTGTAAAGCACCTTCAGAAAACGCTCTCTGGTAATGCCGTATTCCTTCCAAATCTGCGCAACCTCCTTGTTGGGCTGCTTCAGCATTGCCAGAAAAAGGTGCTCCACGGATACATACTCATCGCCCAGCTGCTTAGCCTCATCCTCTGCATTTATCAGTACCTTGTTCAGATACTGTCCTACATACGGTTGTCCACCCTGTACCTTCACGCGCTTCTCCAGTGCCTGTTCCACACGGCTGCAGAAATGCTCCTTCTGAATCTCCATCTTCTCAATCAGCTTTAATATCAAGCTGTCCTCTATGGTCAAAAGGCTGTAGAGCAGATGTTCCTGCTCAATTTCCTGATTGCCATATTCATATGCCAGCTTCTCGCAGCCTTCTACAGCCTGCATTGACTTTTGTGTAAATTTTTGAATATTCATACAATCCGCCTCCTTATCGCAATTCTCGTTTGTTCTATAACTACTATAACACACGCTATATAGAAATCAATAAATTAAATATAAACTTTTTCTAAAACAATCGCAACAAAAAAGAACCAAATCAAAAATGCATCCCTGCACTTGACCTGATTCTTTGCAACACACACTTTACGCCATGGGCTTGCACAGCGCAATCAAATCCTCCACTCTCGCTGTAGCCAGACACTCCACGGTATCGGAAGCTCCGTAATAGATTTTGACTGTTCCGTCATCCTCCAAAATCAAACCGCCCGGAAAGATGACATTGGTGCGGTATCCCTCTTCCGCTTCATAGACTGTCTCCGGTGCAATCAAAGGCTCCTGATACATACCTATAATTTTGGATGGATTCTCTAAATCCAGCAGCATAATACCTGCACAGTAACGTTTCTGCCAACGTTCCTCCCAGCCGTTCTTTCCTCTGTCCGGATCCACATCCACGGAATGGAACAGGGTAAGCCACCCTGCCTCTGTCTTCACCGGCGGTGCGCCGGGACCAATTTTATCATTGGCATAAGGCACATCCTCCACTCCCATGACAAGCTCTGATTCTCCCCAGTATTTCATATCAGGGGACTTGGACATCCACATGTCAAACCGATGTTTTCCCCCGCGGGAGTATACCGGGAACGGACGCTCCAATCTCACGAATTTCCCATCAATCTTCTCCGGGAACAATACCATATTGCGATTGTCCGGCAGTGTCATAGACAGAATCTCTATCAACTTAAAATCCTCTGTCACCGCGATTCCTCCGCGCAGACCATGGTGTGTATCCACCGCAAAGCAGAGGTAACACTTATCTTCAATCACGGTCAGACGTGGGTCATACACTCTTTTGATTTCCGGATCCTTCATATTCTCCACTGTCAAAAAAGGTTCTTTTTGCACCTCCCAATGAATACCATCCTCCGAAAACGCCAGACCGATGATACATTTGTCAAATTTTGCTCTGCCGTCAAAGCGATAATCATTGCGGAAGGCCATGACATATTTTCCCCGATACTTGGTGACACCCGCATTGAAAATACAATCTGCCTCGTAAGGAATATCTTTTTTACTCAATATAGGCTCTCCCCCATTGTAACGGGTAATCACTTCACTTGATTTTAATTCCGGCAACATTTTAGGCATCTCTTCTCCTCCTTGTTTCTGCTGTTCCTGCGCCAATATGGCTGCAATTTTCTCTATCATCTCATCCCATATCATATGCATGTAACACCCCAAGTATCTGAATAACTATTATCTAACATATTTTTTCACTCGAAGCAATGTCAGCATCCATAACTTAAGGAAAAATTATGCAATTGCTTAAATCTCTTGACACTATGATTATTTTGGAATAAGGCGTTATTTGGTTACGATGTCCTTTAGCTCATAGCCTGCATCCGTCACTGCTGCACCCAGCACCTCATCCGTCACTTCCGCATCCAAAACCACTGTGGCTGTCTTCTCTTCCAGACTCATAGTCACCTCTGTCACGCCGTCAATAGCCTCCAATGCCTTCTGAACCCTTCCTGTGCAGTGTCCGCACATCATTCCTTCAATTGTCATCACCTTTGTCATTATCTGACTCCTTTCTTCTGTGGGCTCGTCAGTTTCCGTTCTCCTCTCCTCTGCGAACCCGCTTTTAAACTTTCTCAATCTCAGGGCATTGCCCACCACGAATATGCTGCTTAAGCTCATTGCCGCCGCGCCGAACATGGGACTGAGCCGCATTCCGAAGGCGGGGTACCACAGTCCTGCCGCCAGCGGAATGCCGATACTGTTGTAAAAGAATGCCCAGAACAGATTCTGTTTGATATTACGAATCACACTGCGGCTCAGTTTCATCGCCGTCACCGCATCTCGCAAGTCACTCTTCATCAGCACAATATCCGCACTCTCCATAGCCACATCCGTCCCGGCACCGATGGCCATTCCCACATCCGCTGCTGCCAGAGCAGGCGCGTCATTGATGCCGTCACCAATCATAGCCACCTTATGACCTGCCAGCTTAAGCTCGCGAATCTTGTTCTCCTTATCGGAGGGAAGCACCTCTGCCACCACTTCATCCACATGAATGATGCGCCGCACAGCCTCCGCAGTACGCTGATTGTCTCCGGTGAGCATGATAACCCGCACCCCCATCTTCTTCCATTCGAGAATTGCCTGCGCTGAGGTTACTCTGATTTCATCCGCCACACCGATAGTTCCCAGCATACGCTTCTCTTCTGCCACAAAAAGCACTGTCATCCCCTCGTCCGACATATCGGAGATATACTGTTTCCTGCTCTCCTCTATAGGAATGTGATTCTGTTCCAGATACGCCTGATTTCCCACAAAATACCTTGTGCCGTCCACAATTCCTTCCACACCTCTTCCGAATTCTGCCCGAAACTGTTCTGCCTCAGGAACCCGCAGCCTTCTTTCCGAAGCATACTTCACAACCGACTCTGCCAGAGGATGCTCACTCTTTTTTTCCAGTGCAGCCGCAATTTGTACCAGACCATCTACAGACAGCTCCTCCGTATTCAGCCACACTCCCATGACCCGCAAATCCCCGGAGGTAATGGTACCGGTCTTGTCAAGCACCACCGTATCAACCTCTTTTGCCTGCTGCAATGCTTCCCCGGACTTAATCAGAATACCGTGACTTGCACCCACACCGGTTCCCACCATAATTGCCACCGGTGTAGCCAGTCCCAGCGCACAGGGACAGGAGATGACCAGCACCGCGATGGCAGAGGAAATGGCAAACTCTGCTCCGGCTCCCGCAATGAGCCAGCCTGTCAGGGTGACCAAAGCCAGCCCCATGACTACCGGGACAAATACGCCGGCCACCTTGTCTGCCAGCTTGGCAATTGGTGCTTTGCCGGCACTTGCTTCCTCCACCAGACGGATAATCTGAGCCAGCGTAGTGTCCTCGCCCACACGGTTCGCACGACACTTTAGAAAGCCTGCCTTATTCATGGTAGCCGATATCACTTTATCTCCCGTCTGCTTCTCCACCGGCACACTCTCTCCCGTGATGGCAGATTCGTCCACGCCGGAATAGCCCTCCAGTACGATGCCGTCTACCGGAACCGACATCCCCGGCTTCAGCAGAAAAATATCGCCTGCCTGCAAGCTCTCCGTCGGTACCTCCCGCTCCTCACCGTCAGCCGTTACCAGAAGTGCCGTCTTCGGCGATAAATCCATCAGCTTCGTGATGGCCTCGCTTGTCTTTCCCTTCGAACGCCCTTCCAGATATTTTCCGACTGTTATCAGTGTGAGAATCATTCCTGCCGACTCGAAATACAGATCATGGGAATACCGCTCTACCAAAGCCATGTCACCATGTCCCATGCCGTAGCCCATGCGGTACATGGCAAAGATGCCGTATCCGATGGATGCCGAGGCGCCGAGGGCAATCAAACTGTCCATATTGGGCGAAAGATGCCCCAGAGTCTTGAAGCCCACAGTAAAAAATTTTCTGTTCATATACAAAATCGGCAGCAACAGCAAAAGCTGCGTCAATGCAAAGTTAATGGCGTTCTCACTGCCATGCAGCGTATGCATCACAAAGGCAGGAATCGGAAGTCCGAACCACTCCCGGAACATTGGAAACATAGCCACATACATAAGAGGAATCAGAAATCCGATGGAAATGCCCAGTCTCCGTCTCATGGCATGGTCTCCTTCCTCCGCCCTGGTTTTCAAACTGACCCGTTCCGTCTTTTGTCCTACCACAGGGGACACCACAGGAGCTGCTCCATATCCTGCCGTCTCAACGGCACGCACAATCTGCTCCCCGGTAATCAGTTTCTCATTATACTCCACCTCCATGCTCTCTGTCAGCAGATTCACGGAAGCCTCTTTCACGCCTTCCAACTTGTTTACACTTTTTTCCACATGGGAAGAACATGCGGAACAAGTCATTCCTGTTATATGATATCGCTCCTTCACGTAGCCTCGCCTCCTTCAGATAAGTGTCTGTCAACTCTGCTTGGCGACACTATTTCAATTTCTTAATTAATTCTACTGCTTCCTCCACAATGGTCTCATTGCCGGATTTAATCTGTTCCACCATACAGGTCTTCATATGCTCCTGCAAAACTACATAGCCGAAAGCCTGCAGTGCATTCTCCACTGCCGCAATCTGGTTCAGAATGTCTCCGCAGTAACGGTTCTCATCCAGCATTTTTCCTATGCCGTTTAACTGCCCTATCATCCGGTTCAATCGATTCTTCAGCTGCTTAACCTCCGTTTCCTGTCGCGGAGTATCCTTCATCCTTTTTACCTCTTCCATCTTCTGCGCACCTCACCTTCGGTCATCGTAATCCATCGTTACCTGCAAATACCCCATGGGGGTATTGTGTTTCCTTAACAGGATATACCCCTGTGGGGTATTTGTCAAGTACAATATATAGCTAAAATCCTTGCTTCCTACGGCAAAAAGTTATTGACATTGCGATAAGTGCAATGGTATACTACAAGCGTA
>CAZPRB010000088.1:0-7110 GCA_964588645.1 uncultured Acetatifactor sp.
AATCCTCGTTACGGAATAATGTAGAAGTCTCACCGTAACGGATGGGCAGATCACGATAGGAATGCTGGGTTGCCTTGTATACATAATACTGGAACGGGCAGGTCATGGGACGAAGTGCAAGCACTTCCTTATCTTTTTCCTCATCTCCCAGTACGAACATACCTTCCTTGTAATGTCCCCAGTGTCCGGAAATCTTGTAAAGATCACTCTTTGCCATCAGAGGAGTCTTAGTACGTACATATCCCCACTCGTTATCCTCCAAATCCTCAATCCATCTCTGCATGGTCTGAATCATCTTAGCACCCTTCGGCATCAACAAAGGCAAGCCCTGACCGATGACATCAACAGTGGTGAAAAGCTCCATCTCACGCCCCAGTTTATTGTGGTCACGATTCTTGATATTCTCCAGATAAGCCAAATACTCTTCCAGTTCTTCTTTTTTGTTAAATGCCGTACCATAGATACGCTGCAACATAGCATTCTCGGACTTGCCTCTCCAATATGCACCTGAGGAGGAAGTCAGCTTAAATGCCTTAATTCCCTTAGTACTCATCAGATGAGGTCCGGCACACAAGTCCACGAAATCTCCCTGACTATAGAAAGAAATCTCTGCATCCTCGGGAAGGTCACGAATCAATTCCACCTTGTACGGCTCATCCTTCTCCTCCATAAACTTGATTGCTTCCTCTCTGGGAAGCGTAAATTTCTCAAGCTTTGCACCCTTCTTGATGATTTTCTTCATCTCTGCTTCAATCGCATCCAAATCTTCTCTGGAGAAAGGAGCATGGTCAAAATCATAATAGAAGCCGGTCTCAATGCTGGGACCGATGGTCACCTTTGCATCCGGGAATAACTTCTTCACTGCCTCCGCCATAACATGGGAGGTGGTATGACGGATGGTTGCCAAACCCTCCTTGTCATTTGCCGTACAGATGGAGAGTTCACAATCCTCTGCGATAACGGTTCTCAAATCAACCACCTTGCCGTTCACCTTGCCGCAGCAGGCTACTCTTGCCAATCCTTCGCTGATATCCAGCGCTATTTCATATACACTTTTGCTTTCCGCATACTCTTTTACAGAGCCATCCTTTAATGTGATTTTCATAGTTCTTCCTCCTTCTTTCTGCCTTGTCTACAGCACAAAAAATCCCTTGCAATCTTCACAATTGCAAGGGACGTAATATACGCGGTTCCACCCTTTTTGCGATTTATCAGACCGGCATCACACCTTTATACTGTGTCCTGTCATCAAACCACCACTTCATTTGCTCGTAACGGGAGCCACCGGGCTGTATTAAAGCCACTCTGAGCCGGTCTTCACATGCTTCCTACAAAACCGCTTCCAGCACCCGTTTTCTCATCGGGGCGGTTCTCTCTGCTGTCCTCCGCAGGCTACTCTTCTCTTCGACGCTTTCTAGATATACTGCTTGAAACTCATGGACTAATCATAGTACTTTTTTTTCAAAAAGTAAAGTTTTTTTGCAACACTTTTTATTTTTTGTTTTGCATGCACCGCCTGCGTGTCAACAAAATTCCACTGACCAATGCCGTAAACGGAGCTACCGTTACAAGTCCAAAGCTTCCCACAATCGTATCCAGAATCTCTGCTGCCACATATTTGTAATTCAAGATATGCGTTATGGGTGTCCCCTGTGCCATGAATACCATAAGCATTGCCACATATCCCCCCGAATATGCCAAAAGCAATGTAGTGGTCATGGTACCCATGGCTGCTCTTCCCACATTCATTCCCGATGCAAAAGCTTCCTTCCAATCCATATCAGGCTTCTTCTCTATCACTTCATTGACCGCTGAAGTGATATCCACCGCCAAATCCATCATAGCCCCCGATGCACCGATGAAAATGCTGCTCATAAAGATTGCCGTCAAATCCAGATGCTGATACCCTGCATACAACAAAGATTCCGAATTGTTCATGACAGCTCCGTGTATCTTAAAGACATCTGTAAAGATTACCCCCATAATGCAGGTTGTGACAGTTCCCAGCATGGATCCCAAAATGGCGGACAACGACTTAATATCAAATCCGTAAACAAAATAAATAATCATTGCCGTCAGGAATGCAGTCACCACCAAACCTATGACGATGGGATTGCCGCCGTCCAAATAACAGGGTACCAATACCTTCCATATCAGCAGTACACTGATTACAAAGGAAAAAATTGCCCGAAACCCATTTGCTCCCGCTATCACAATCAAAAATACAATAAATATACCCGCTAATACAATCTCTTTATCCAGCCTGTAATAATCGGACATCGTCACATTGGTAGGGTTGCCTTCGACATCCATGCAGATAACCACCAAAGCCTTATCTCCGGCTCCGTATATCTTATCACTTTCCAGGGAACCGCTGAGCATGTTCACGCCCTCCAACTGCCGTCCTTTGAATTTGCCGTTCAACACCTCTACCTGACAGAACTGCTCCCCGGATTGAATCAAACCGGAAGACCTGACATTACTCTCATCCGTAGCTAATACCTTTACCCTGCACCGTTCTGCCTCCCGATAGATTTGTGCATCTTCATATCCGGTCGGCAGAATCAGTAATACAGCAATCATTAGCATGCCGGTAACGATAAACCAAAATTGTCTGATTTTACCGTCTTTCATATCAATTTACTCCGGTCAAGGCCGCCAGCTTGTGATAAATATCCGTATTGTCGTAATATCCTTCAAATTCCTCCTGACCTACACCCAATGCCAACACTTCAACAGGAAGTCCTGTATGAGCATAAGAAGCGAAATTGACACCCGACTTATTGTTCAGAATGTGCGTGATTGTCACACTCAAGGGTTCATAGGAACCGTATAATACATATTCTTCCTGTGTAAACTCAGCCTCTTCTCCGGTACGGTTCATGGTAACATCATATGCTTCCTTCAATTTGCCGTACTCATACTCTGTCATTACCAAAGCACCTGTGTCCTCAGATTCCGGATGCAAATCTGCGCTGTCTTTCTTCTCAGTCTTCTCACTGCTTTCTGCTGCGGGAACCTGAAGACCGAACAGTTCTGTAATGTCAGCCATTACGGTATCAAAATCTGTTTTATTCTCTTTGTAACCTGCCACATAATCAGAGTCAAATTTTGCATAAGAGATTTTCTGATTCTCAATATTGGTAAGGAACGTATCGTAATCCGTACCTGCGTATCCGATTGTCAAACCACCTGTCTCATGGTCACCGGTCACCAGAATCAGAGTCTCATCAGGATGCTTATCATAAAAGTCTACTGCAACCTTTACCGCTTCATCTAAGGCAATGGTATCTGTCAAAGTGGCAGCCGCATCATTTGCATGGCACGCCCAGTCAATCTTACCGCCTTCACACATCATAAAGAAGCCGTTCTCACTATCCTCCATAACCTCGATTCCTTTTTCCACATAGTCTGCCAGATCCCATGCTCCCTCCGGCAAGTCCATATCGTAACTCATGGCATCAGAATCAGCCAGATTTTCATCAATGATAATGACTTTGTCAACATCTGCCGGAACAGCTTCCGCTTCAGCCTGTGTCTTCACTACAGTATAACCTTCCTGCACTGCAAGTTCATACAAATCTGCCTGTGTCTTATCATTGCCGGTAGGCTTCTTCAAAGCACCGCCTGCCAGATAATCAAAATCACTGGTTACCATCTCCAGACCGATTTCATAATAGTCATTTCGGGATGCCTGATGGCAATAGAACGCTGCAGGAGTAGCGTGATTTAAGTTGACAGAAGAAATAATACCAATCTCATACCCCTTCTGCTTCTTCAGTTTCTCACTGATCGTCTCATACGCCTTTGTTCCGGTCTCATCCATGTTAATAGTACCGCTATAGGTCTTATGTCCGGTTGAAACGGAAGTTGCCGTAGATGCAGAGTCGGGACAGAAGGAAGAGCTGTCATAAGTCTGAGCAGAGCCTGCTACCGGGAAATCCATCATCGTCAAATTTTTCTGTGACTGTACAACATCGTCATTATTGGTATCTGCCAAGGCACTTACATAATAATTGGTCAGCTGAATCTGAGGATAGCTCATTCCATCGCCGATAAACAAAAATATGTACTTCGGAAGCTTGCTTTCTCCTGCATTCTGCACTGTTTCCTGTTCCTTCTCCGTCTGTGCGGATTCTACGGTAGTTGCAACGCTACCTGCATTTGCAACCTCTACATTTGTGTTGCCGCATCCTGCCAACAGAGATGCACTCAGTGTAAGCGCCCCGCAAATTGCGGTTAATCTGGTAAGTCTTTTTCTCATAATCTCCTCTTTTCCGTACGTTCCATGCGTACTGTATTCCTATTTCAAACGCGTTTTGATTACTTTACCAGCTTACCACTCTATGACGTTTACATACTATCAGCTTCCTGTAATTCTTATGTAAGAATTGTGTAAAAAAACTGTGGCCCGATATCGGTACCACAGTCCTTCTCTGCTCTAAAATTTATCAATTTCACCGGTGATATAAGTCTCTACTTCGCTTCTGGGAATATTCAGTACCACTGCAAGCTCCCCATAGAGATTGTCCTCTGCGATGCGGAAGTATTTGGCATCCACTGCCGTCACTTTTCTCCCCGCCTCCAGACGCTTCTGTTTGCGCAGATAGATGGTCTTGATAATCTTGACCCACTCTTCACAGCAATTCGTCTTCATACATCCTCGATATTCCTGCTCCAACAGTTTGTCGTTGGTGATAGAAATAGGAGCAATCTCAGGAATACCGCCAATCAACCGTTTGGCTTCCTCCTCCGTCAAAATCCTGCGCATGGATTCCTTAGAATTGTCTACAGGCACATACACTGTGCTACCCTGCACATAGATTGGCTTGAGAATATAATACTCCCTCTCCTTGTCCACTCCGGATATATTCAGTGTAGTGATATCCTCTACCGCACACACACCTTTGTTGCCGACTACTACATATTCACCCTTCTTAAACACAGAACTCATCCTTTCTTATGCCATGACACGGTTTGTCCGCACTGCTCCTACTGTTTTCTTGTTAACATAATTATATCCTTATTTTAACAAATCCAAACCGCAAATGTCAGAAAAATCTGTGGTTCTTATTTAATTTTGTGAATTTTGCTCATTTCTGCACCGGCTCACTTTGTGCATATCGCTTACTCCTCTTTGACCACCAGCGCCTTCTCTTTCCATTTTCCTTTTTTGTATCGGATGATACAGACAATTGCCGTGGTTGCCCAGGTAACTCCGTTGGTCAGCCAGACACCCAGGCTTCCAAGTGCCGGGATTCTGGTCAGAATCTGGGAATACAGAATTCTGCAGGCAACTTCCGTAAATCCGTTTATCATGGCAAATCCCGCATCTCCCGCACCATTAAGCAGTGCACGGGGTACATATATCATACCCAGCCCAAAATAGAACCACGCGTTGATTCTGAGTCCCTGCACTCCCATGGCAATTACCTCCTGTTCCTTGACAAAGGCACCGATAATCTGCTCCCCAAACAGGTAAGCGACAGGAAGAAGAAGAATACTGAATACAAGCACAATCAAAATTGCCTGGTGATACCCCTTCTTGACACGGTCAAATTTCTGTGCACCCACATTCTGTCCTGTGTAGGTAGTAATCGCCATTCCCAGAGAACTGTAAGGCTGCTGCACAATCTGCTCGATTCTGCCAAGAATCGTGTATGCTGCCATCACGGTTGCTCCGAAGCTGTTTACCACACCCTGTAATACCATACAGGATACTGCAATCATGGAATTCTGCAATGCCAGAGGAATGCCAATGGTAAAAGAACGTCCGATAATATCAAAATTCGGGCGAAGCTGTTCCTTCGTCAATCTAAAATAAGGCATCTTAATATACGCGTAGATGATGCAGCTGACTGCCGATACCGCCTGCGCAATAATGGTTGCAAAGGCAACACCAAACACCCCCCAATGAAACTGTAATACAAAAAGAAGATCCAACGCCACATTCACAACACTTGCTACAATCAGAAAATACAACGGGGTCTTGGAATCACCCAAAGCCCTCAAAATCGAGGCCACGCCATTGTACAATGCGATTGCAACGATACCCATGCAGGTAGTTCTCATATAAATGACCGTATCTGTCATAATCTCTTCCGGTGTCTGCAGTAAGCGCAACAGTGCAGGAGAAAGCACCAGTCCCAGCACACTTACCACAATTGCCGCTCCTACCAAAATATAAATGGCATTGGCAATAGTTGCACGCATATGCTTTTCATCCTTGGCTCCATAGAACTGAGCCACAATAATGCCGATACCTGTCGCCAAACCACCACATAAAGAAAAGAACAAAAAGTTCATGGAACCACAGGCACCTACCGCTGCCAGCGCATTGGCTCCCACATAGTTTCCCACGACCAAAGAGTCTACCATATTGTATAGCTGCTGAAACAGATTGCCGATTAAAAGCGGCAATGCAAAATTAAAAATGTGTTTCGCCGGACTTCCGGTCGTCATATCAGTCATATTTCCGTTATTCATCATTTTCTCACTCGTACCTTCATTTCCTCTATCATCTCAGTATCTTTTCTTTTATAGCACTAATTTCCTAAAAGTTCAACCGAAATTTTATTACATCTGATAATTTAATAATCTCATCTAACATCGTATCCGACAGCTGTTTGACACCACATGCAGAAAACACTATAATATTCATAATTCTCAGGGCTCAAGCGAAACACGGAAACAGAAAATGAGAGCTCTCACACAAACTCGAGATTAAGGAGAACCTTATGCCAAACATCATCGAAATTACTGACTTTAACGCACCGGAGTTGGATATCTACGCCCGCCTTACGGAGCCTCAATTATTTCATATCAACGAGCCCGGGGCGGGAATCTTCATCGCCGAAAGTCCTAATGTCATTGAACGTGCCCTAAACGCCGGCTACAAACCGGTCTCTCTTCTGACCGAGCGAAAACATATTGACGGACAGGCCAAAGAAGTAATCAGACGCTGCGGCGAGGTTCCTGTGTATACGGCAGATTTCGATGTATTGACCAAACTGACAGGTTTTCAGCTGACCAGAGGCTTACTGTGTGCCATGAGACGCCTTCCGCTCCCAAGCATAGAAGCTGTCTGCGACGGTGCCCGTCGAATTGCCA
>CAZPRB010000089.1:0-7103 GCA_964588645.1 uncultured Acetatifactor sp.
GTAAAGGTTTAGGACACACACGGGAGAGTGTACAGTCACCGCTTGTCGTACTTAAGAACCAAAAGTGCGAAAAGGAGGCGACTTTTTTTATGGCAAGTCAAGTAATGAGAATTACACTGAAAGCTTATGAGCATCAGCTGGTTGATGCATCTGCCAAGAAAATCATTGAAACAGTAAAGAAGAACGGTTCCCAGGTGAGCGGACCTGTTCCCCTTCCTACGAAAAAGGAAGTTGTTACAATTCTGAGAGCAGTACACAAGTACAAAGACTCCAGAGAGCAGTTTGAGCAGAGAACTCATAAGAGACTGATTGATATCATTGCACCGACACAGAAGACAGTTGATGCTTTGCAGAGACTGGAAATGCCTGCAGGTGTTTACATCGATATCAAAATGAAAAACAAGTAACTACAAACAAACCTCTACTTAGACGTAAGAACGGGCATGCCCCGGTCCACTATGTAGAAATCAGGAGGTAAAGAAAGAATGAAGAAAGCAATTTTAGCAACTAAGGTCGGCATGACCCAGATTTTCAATGAAGACGGTTCTCTGATTCCTGTAACGGTACTTCAGGCAGGACCTTGTGTGGTAACACAGGTCAAGACTGTAGACAATGACGGATACAGCGCGGTTCAGGTAGGCTTCGTTGACAAGAAGGACAAAATCGTTAACAAGGATGCAAGCGGAAAGAAAGAAATTATCCACAGACATGGTGTTAACAAGGCTGAGCAGGGTCATTTCAAGAAGGCCGGCGTAAGCTCCAAGAGATATGTAAGAGAGTTTAAATTTGAAAATGCTGAGGAATATACCTTGGGCGCAGAGATTAAAGCTGACATCTTCGCAGCAGGCGATAAGATTGATGCTTCTGCAATTTCCAAAGGTAAAGGCTTCCAGGGCGCAATCAAGAGACATGGACAGCACAGAGGACCCATGAAGCACGGTTCCAAGTTCCATCGTCATCAGGGTTCCAACGGTGCCTGCTCCTCACCCAGCCGTGTATTCAAGGGAAAAGGAATGCCCGGACATATGGGTTGCGTAAAGGTAACTGTTCAGAATCTTGAGGTTGTAAGAGTAGATGCAGAGAAGAATCTGCTTCTTGTAAAGGGTGCAGTACCCGGACCTAAGAAGGCATTGGTAACCATTAAAGAAACCGTTAAGGTTGAAGCATAGTTTAGGACGAAAGGAGGACCAATCAGATGGCAAACGTAGCTGTATTTAATATGGAAGGCAAAGAAGTTGGTACAATCGAATTAAACGATGCGGTATTCGGTGTAGAAGTAAATGAGCACTTGGTACACATGGCAGTTGTACAGCAGCTTGCAAATAATCGTCAGGGAACTCAGAAAGCAAAAACTCGCTCTGAAGTATCCGGTGGCGGAAGAAAACCTTGGAGACAGAAGGGAACCGGTCATGCAAGACAGGGTTCAACCAGAGCTCCCCAGTGGACCGGCGGCGGCGTAGTATTCGCTCCCGTACCCAGAGATTACTCTTTCAAGCTTAACAAGAAGGAGAAGAGAGCAGCTCTGAAGTCCGCATTGACAAGCAAGGTTCAGGCAAACAACCTGGTAGTTGTAGATGAACTGAAGTTTGACGAAATCAAGACCAAGAATTTCACCAACGTAATGAATAATTTGAAGGTTGAGAAGGGTCTTGTAGTTATTGCTGAGAATGATGCAAACGTTGTTCTCTCCGCAAGAAACGTAGCTGATGTTGATACCACTCTGGTAAATACCATCAACGTATATGATGTAATGAAGGCTAATACAGTGGTTCTGACCAAGGACGCTGTTGCAAAAATCGAGGAGGTGTACGCATAATGGCAGATATTAAGTACTATGACGTAATCCTCAAACCGGTTATCACCGAGAAGAGTATGGCCGGCATGGGCGAGAAGAAATATACATTCCTGGTTCATACCGAAGCTAACAAGTCTCAGATTAAAGAGGCAGTAGAGAAAATGTTCGACGGAACCAAGGTTAAGAGTGTTAACACCATGAACCTGGATGGCAAGAACAAGAGACGCGGAGCAGTGGTTGGCAAGACAGCTAAGACCAAGAAAGCAATCGTAACTCTTACTGCAGACAGCAAAGAGATTGAAATCTTCGCAGGATTATAAAAGAACAATTATTTAAGAAGAATGACGAAACATTCTTATAAGTGAGCACGACTCACTTCCATATGCGGCGTAGATTAGATGTCGCGATAAAAAATCAGATAAGTAAAGGAGATAAGACAATGGGAATTAAGACATACAATCCCTATACACCTTCCAGAAGAAATATGACTGGTTCCGATTTCTCCGAGATTACGAAGAAAACTCCCGAGAAGAGCCTTTGTGTATCTTTGAAGAAAAACTCCGGTCGTAACAATCAGGGTAAAATCACCGTTAGACATCGTGGCGGCGGATACAGAACACAGTACAGAATCATTGATTTCAAGAGAAATAAGGATGGCATTCCTGCAACTGTAATCGGTATCGAGTACGATCCTAACAGAACAGCAAATATTGCATTAATCTGCTATGCAGACGGACAGAAGGCATACATCATCGCCCCCGAAGGCTTGACTGACGGAATGAAGGTTATGAATGGTCCCGAGGCAGAAGTAAGAGTAGGCAACTGCTTACCTTTATCCGAGATTCCTGTTGGTACTCAGGTACACAACATTGAATTATATCCCGGCAAGGGCGGACAGCTTGTTCGTTCCGCCGGTAACAGCGCTCAGTTGATGGCTAAAGAAGGTAAATACGCAACACTGCGTCTTCCTTCCGGCGAGATGAGAATGGTTCCTCTCGTATGCCGTGCAACGATTGGTGTTGTAGGTAATGTTGATCACAGCCTTATTAATATCGGTAAGGCAGGACGTAAGCGTCATATGGGTATCCGCCCTACAGTACGCGGTTCTGTTATGAACCCTAACGACCATCCTCACGGTGGTGGTGAAGGTAAGACCGGTATTGGTCGTCCCGGCCCCAGTACCCCTTGGGGTAAACCCGCTCTTGGTCTGAAGACCCGTAAGAAGAAAAAAGCTTCTAACAAGCTGATTGTAAGAAGACGCGACGGTAGAGCAATCAAATAATTGAGGAGGAAAGACAATGGCTAGATCACTGAAAAAAGGACCTTTCGCAGACCAGAGTCTGCTTAAGAAAGTGGATGCTTTAAATGCAGCAGGACAGAAGCAGGTTATTAAGACCTGGTCCCGCCGTTCTACAATTTTCCCTTCCTTCGTGGGACACACAATTGCGGTTCATGACGGAAGAAAGCATGTTCCTGTATATGTTACAGAGGATATGGTTGGCCACAAGCTCGGTGAGTTCGTTGCAACCAGAACCTATCGCGGACATGGTAAGGACGAGAAGAAGTCCAAGGTTAAATAATAATTAATAATAAAGTAACAAAGAGACACACGGTTCCCGGACAGGGAGCTGCGGAAGAATGCCGCAAGGTATTCTTCCAGGGCATAAAGCCCAACGTCCTGTCTGCAAATCATTGTAGCGGATGTGTTAGTTTGAAAGGAGGACAAAATCTATGGCTAAAGGACATAGATCCCAAATTAAGAGACAGAGAAACGCGCAGAAAGACACAAGACCTTCAGCAAAGTTATCTTACGCAAGAGTTTCTGTTCAGAAAGCTTGTTTCGTATTAGATGCTATCAGAGGAAAAGATGTTCAGACTGCACTGGCAATTCTGGAGTACAATCCCAGATATGCATCCAGCATCATCAAGAAATTGTTACAGTCAGCAATCGCTAACGCTGAGAACAACAACGGTATGAACACCGAGAACCTTTACATTGCAGAGTGTTATGCAAATAAAGGACCTACCATGAAGCGTGTAAGACCCAGAGCACAGGGTAGAGCTTACAGAATCGAAAAGAGAATGAGCCATATCACTGTTGTGCTTGATGAGAAAAAGTAGGGAAAGGAGCTTAAAAACAAATGGGACAGAAAGTTAATCCTCACGGCCTTAGAGTCGGTGTTATTAAAGATTGGGATTCCAAATGGTATGCTGATGCAGAGTTTTCTGATTACTTGGTAGAAGATTACAACATCAGAAAATACCTTAAGAAGAAATTATACAACGCAGGTGTTTCCAAGATTGAAATCGAAAGAGCATCTGACAGAGTTAAGGTTATTATCTACACTGCAAAGCCCGGTGTTGTAATCGGTAAGGGCGGAGCTGAGATTGAAGTAACCAAGGCAGAGCTTGCTAAATTAACAGACAAGAAGATTTTAGTTGATATCAAGGAGATTAAAAGACCTGATAAGGATGCTCAGCTTGTTGCAGAGAATATCGCTCTTCAGCTTGAGAACCGTGTATCCTTCAGACGCGCTATGAAATCCTGCATGGGCAGAACCATGAAGTCCGGTGCACTTGGTATCAAGACTGCTTGTTCCGGTCGTCTGGGCGGTGCTGATATGGCTCGTACCGAGTTCTACAGCGAGGGTACTATTCCTCTTCAGACCCTGAGAGCAGATATTGATTATGGCTTCGCTGAGGCTGACACTACCTATGGTAAGGTTGGCGTTAAGGTATGGATTTACAAAGGCGAAGTTCTTCCCACTAAAAATCAGGAAGGGAGCGAGAAATAATTATGTTAATGCCTAAGAGAGTAAAACGTCGTAAACAGTTCCGTGGTTCCATGACCGGTAAAGCTTTAAGAGGTAATACACTTACTTACGGTGAGTTCGGCTTGGTGGCTACAGAGCCCTGCTGGATTAAATCTAACCAGATAGAAGCAGCCCGTATTGCACTTACCCGTTATACAAAGCGTACAGGTAAGGTTTGGATTAAGATTTTCCCGGATAAACCTGTAACAGCAAAGCCTGCTGAGACTCGTATGGGTTCCGGTAAAGGTACTTTGGAGTATTGGGTAGCAGTTGTTAAGCCCGGACGTGTTATGTTTGAGATTGCCGGTGTTCCCGAAGAGGCAGCTCGCGAAGCATTACGTCTTGCTATGCATAAGCTTCCTTGTAAATGCAAAATCGTTTCTAAAGCAGATTTGGAAGGCGGTGTATCATAATGAAGACAAATAAATTTGTAGAAGAATTGAAGACCAAATCCGAAGCAGAACTGGCACAGGAGTTGACAGCTGCGAAAAAAGAACTTTTCAATTTGAGATTCCAGAATGCAACCAATCAGTTAGATAATACTGCAAGAATCAAAGAAGTAAGAAGAAATATTGCACGTATTCAGACTGTAATTACCGAGAAGGCAAGAGCTTAATCGGAAGCGTTCGAAGAAAGGAGATTCAATCGTGGAAAGAAATTTAAGAAAAACACGTACCGGTAAGGTTATCAGTAATAAGATGGATAAAACGATCGTTGTTGCAATCGAAGAGCACGTGAAGCATCCTCTTTACAAGAAGGTTGTAAAGAATACTTACAAGCTGAAAGCACATGACGAAAACAACGAGTGCAACATTGGCGATACCGTAAAGGTTATGGAAACAAGACCTCTCTCCAAGGATAAGAGATGGAGACTTGTAGAAATCGTAGAAAGAGTAAAATAATTTTACGCGCAAAATAATTTCGTAGAATGCCGTGATTACGGCAAAGGAGGAAAATCATGATTCAGCAAGAGAGTAGACTTAAAGTTGCTGATAACACCGGTGCGAAAGAATTACTTTGCATCCGCGTTATGGGCGGCTCTACAAGAAGATATGCACAGATCGGCGATGTGATTGTTGCTTCCGTTAAAGATGCAACACCCGGCGGAGTTGTAAAAAAGGGTGACGTTGTTAAGGCAGTTGTTGTTCGTTCCGTAAAGGGTGCACGTCGTAAGGATGGTTCCTATATCAAATTTGACGAGAATGCTGCGGTTATTATCAAGGATGACAAGACCCCCAGAGGAACCCGTATTTTTGGACCCGTAGCAAGAGAGCTTCGTGAGAAACAGTTTATGAAGATTGTTTCCTTGGCTCCTGAAGTATTATAAGGAGGTGCCATATGTCAACATTGAAGATTAAGAAGGGTGATACCGTCAGAGTTATCGCCGGTAAAGACAACAAATCAGAAGGTAAAGTTATTTCTGTAGATGCTAAGAACGGAAAGGTTCTTGTGGAAGGTGTAAATATGATTACAAAGCATACCAAACCTTCACAGGCAAATCCCAACGGCGGTATCGTGCAGAAAGAGGCTCCTATTGATATTTCTAACGTAATGCTTGTAGTAAAAGGCAAGGCAACCAGAGTTGGATTTAAGAGAGTTCCCGATGAGAAACGTCCCGGAAAGACCAAGGCGGTTCGTATCGCAAAATCCACCGGTGAAGTAATTGATTAATCAATAGGAAGGAGGAGACAAACGTGGCAAGATTGAAAGATTTGTACAATGACGAAATCGTTGCAGCAATGACAAAGAAGTTTGGATATAAAAACGTTATGGAAGTTCCCAAGCTTGATAAAATTGTTATCAACATGGGCGTTGGTGAAGCGAAGGACAATGCTAAGGTTCTTGAGAACGCAGTGAGCGATATGGAAACAATTACAGGTCAGAAGGCGGTTCTCACCAAGGCAAAGAATTCCGTTGCTAACTTCAAGATTCGTGAGGGTATGCCCATCGGATGTAAGACCACTCTTCGTGGCGAGAAAATGTATGAGTTCCTTGATCGTTTAGTAAACCTTGCATTACCTCGTGTACGTGACTTTAGAGGTGTTAATCCTAACGCATTCGACGGCAGAGGTAACTATGCACTCGGTATCAAAGAGCAGTTCATCTTCCCTGAGATTGAGTACGATAAGATTGACAAGACCAGAGGTATGGATATCATTTTCGTAACTACAGCAAAGACTGATGAAGAGGCACGTGAATTATTAACATTGTTCAACATGCCGTTTGCTAAATAATAAGGAGGTAAATTCTGATGGCAAAGACATCAATGAAAATTAAACAGCAGCGCAAACCTAAGTTCTCTACTCAGGCTTATACACGTTGCAAGATTTGTGGTCGTCCACATTCAGTTTTAAGAAAATACGGAATTTGCAGAGTTTGCTTCCGTGAGTTAGCATACAAGGGCGAGATTCCCGGTGTTAAGAAAGCAAGTTGGTAAGAAGGAGGAAACAAACCATGACAATGAGCGATCCTATTGCAGATATGCTTACAAGAAT
>CAZPRB010000090.1:0-6788 GCA_964588645.1 uncultured Acetatifactor sp.
GCTTAGTTATTATCAATTATATATTTAATCAACTGTCTTTCTGCACTCAATGGATGTAATGGGAACATTTCATCATATAGCGCACTTTCTGACGCATTCATCAAAAATCCTTCTGTGTATGACTCGTCATATGGATCAATCGACCAGCCTTCCATGTTTTCTCCCACTCTTCCATCTCTGCGAAGCAATTCATATACAACCGCATCTCGCATACCAGTTGTACCTTGCTCCATAAACGAAGCATTAAGGAATTTAATTGCACTTCCTAGCCGAACATTAACATTCATAGTATATTCGGTTCCCACAAACACACCATCTTCTTGCATCATCGCATGCTTTAAAATTACATATACATATTTCGCTCCGCTCTTAGTCTCACCAGAATTTACTTCTACAAGACCTTCGTTTGGATTCTTCATTTCGTGCATATTACGTATGATTTTTTCATTGTCATCAAATGGCATTGAAACAGATTCATCTACATCAAAACAAACAATCAACGCATTTGCGCCTTCATTAACCATCTCATATCCAAATGCATCTTCTGGCAACCCCATTTCTTCAGGGAACTTACCTTTGATCTTCTTATAATTATTTGGCATCTTGATTTCCGTTTTCTTAAATCTGTCAAACATTTTGCCTGTACCTTCTCTTATTCCCATAATACCTTTTACTGCAACTTCACTAACTGCATTAGATGCCACTTTCAATCCTTTTTGCGTTTTTTCTCCTACACTAGCCGCCTTTGGTGCAACTGTTGAACTAAGTTTCTTTCCCATTACCGCAAAAGGCTTGTTTTTCTTAGGGAGAACAAAATAATCATCCTCTATCAATTCTTTTGCAGCCTTAACGATTATGTCTTTTCTACGTTCTACATCTTCTACTACCGGTCTGATTTCCGCATAAGGCTTCGCGGAGGCATTAAGAACATCCAATTCCTTCACAATCGACCAAGCTGTATGAATCAACTGTTCCATATCTAGAAGTACGCTCTTATCAATTTCTAGAACTCTACCGATATGATTTATTATTCTTTTTTCTGCATTTGCCAGTTTACCGTCGCTAAAAGATAGGGCATACAAGTTCCATACCAATAATCGACGGGCTACTCCATCACCCACAGCCTCATCTGATTCTGTTATTGCTTTATCAATCGCTTCAAGTATGTAATCATACGCTTCATCTCTACTGTCCATAGAGCCAAGATAACTCTCACACTCCTCGACAATTTCTGCCTTATCTCCCTCGTACGCTATCTCAACGATAATCTCATCTAATTTTTGCAACTCATCACTAGATATGTCTCCATCTATCGCCATAAAATAATAAAATACTTTCAAGGCAATACTTTTTTCTAATACGTATTTCATAAGAACCTCCTATAGCTTAAGACTATCCTCTGACAACATCAGTGCATCAAATTCTTCCTGATTTCTAAATTGCACATCGTAGCCTAAAAAAACTTGAATAATATTATTTCCTGCAATAAAACTATCTACATCATTAGAGAGTACCGCTTGATTCATAATATCCAGTCCAAAATTGAATGTTTCCATGTGTCTCACAAAATATTCCTCAACCATATTATGCATCTCTATTTGATATTCTTTAATAATTTCTATAGACGCTCTGCAACTTTCTTCAATAAGAATCCTCTCTTCTTTTGCTACATCTAACTCTCCTAACGCATCAGATATTTCTTGATAAACACCTATCGCTGACGAAATGAAACCGACTGGTGTACCGATTTTTGCAATTGCAAGAGCCCTTGACGATATCCTTGCCAATTCAGAATCCGCTGCTTTCACAAGTTTTTTCTGTATCTCCCGACTCGCAATTGTCATTTCCCCTGTGGTAGACAACGCAAAACGCCCTAATCCATAATAATTGATTCCTTGGAACAAATCTAAAGCAAATCCCGCTTTATTATCCTTATTCTTGATTGCTGCCTTGATTGCCGCTTCGGATATATCTGTAACAGAAAACATTGTTGATGATATTGCTAACATATGAGTAAGTCTTCTATTGTTAAACGGAAGCACTTTCTTCACATCAATGAGTGCTATCTCTGAAACCTCCCCAATCTGTTTCTCCTGAATTTCTTCACATATTCTCCGAATAGAATAAAATCCTCTTACAACAACCTCATTCATAAGCACCGGTATATACTGCCTGT
Organism: uncultured Acetatifactor sp.; assembly: GCA_964588645.1. Lineage (GTDB taxonomy): Bacteria > Bacillota > Clostridia > Lachnospirales > Lachnospiraceae > Acetatifactor. Next base: position 2,177 of record CAZPRB010000090.1, read on the forward strand.
TAAGAGTAGCCTCGTGTACTATTCCTATTTCTGTTCTAAGGTCAAACTTTAGCACTTCATCTTTTATAATCTTTCCATTCTCGTCATGCTCTCCTAAGAGCGTTCCGTTAAATAATTTTGAACACTGCACTGAAAAATTGTAATGCTCATCTTTAGACTTACCTGCAAGTTGCTTAATTCCCGGAATTGCCGACACCTCTTTCATAAAAGACATTAACGGTCCAGGAAGTCCTGTCCCTTCCTTCCCCATTGCAACCGTCGAACTCGAACCTGCAATATCACTAATCATATGAAATACCCACGTTACTACTCCAAGGTATATTTTATCTACCAAAGATGTACCTAGATTACTTGCATCCGGCAAGTCTATCGGGCCAAAATTTCCATGTACATCTGTGCCATACCCCCTACCCGTGAATTGAGTTAAAATGGAAAAGAGCAATCCAGTGACAGTTGGATGATGTGAAAAATCTCTAAGATGATGTGCACTTCCACCGCCAAAGTCATTTGTTAATTGATCTGCTGCTATTGGGTATGCATCCTCTAATTTCTTTATAGCTCCTGCCAAATCATTTCCCTTATATCCATTCTTCTTTGCAACAGACAAAACAAACTTGTCCACTTCTTTTTTGCCCCACGTGTGAGCATTTTCAAGCGAAATATCTTTGGCAAAAAACACATCCAACATTGCTGAAATTGTTCCGCTGGACAAGGATAACAATACATCCCACTTATCTAATTTTTCATACAGTCTTTCATGCACTTCGTTACTCATAGATTTTTCTCCACACATTATTCTTCACAATATTGTCATTAGCAACATTCTGTTATTCTAGATAGTGATATTATATATTTTCCATTGCACGATAATCTGTACACAATATTTCTTTTGCCTCTGCGTCACATTTATTAACAAACTGCTCATTCAACAACACCCGTGGCTTTCCACCTGATTGTGCATAGGAACTCTTACTCCAATGGCGAGTTTTTATTGTTATCCAGTTGATAAATCGCCTGTGGTTTAATGACAACACGGCAAGCATATGCCGGTGGCAGCCGTTGCCAGGACAAAAAGTCTACCACACGCTACTCATGTAAAGAGCAGAGTACAAATTCATCTTTCCTACAATACCTTCCAATAACCAGCTCGATTTGAACCTATTCGCTCAATATACCCATTTCCTTTTAGGAATGAAATATTGTTTTCAACCGCAGTTTCACTTATGCCCAACATTCTGTGCAATTCCGCCGTAGTAACATTAGGGTTGTCCCTCATTTCAGAAATAATAGTCTGGCGACGTGCATTTAGAGGTTTCTTTTCCCCAACTGTTTTCCCAACTTTATCCCCAACTTTGTTCACACGTTGAAAAGGTATTGTTACCACAATCGAATTCTCTCTAAAAGAAAAGGCATCTTTTCCGTACATCTCAATAATCTTAGGCACACCTCTTCCGGATTTTTCACTTATGTGTAACTGCAAGAATATTTCTGAAAGTTTTTCATTTACAGGAATAGACTCTCCTAAGAAAAATCCTTCCATTGTCTGTGCAGGTGCCAGTGTTCCTCTAGAGAGAATTTCTATTCTATCTGAGAATACAGATATCATAGGCTCGTTTCCTGTTGTCCACTTATTGTGAAGTACTGCATTTATAATAGCTTCGCGAAATGCCTTATTATCGAATAATGGGACTTCTTTTCGCTCCACTACTCTATCCTTTTCATCTGCCTGAATAATATTTAGCACATCCCCATAACGCAAAAGTTCATCTAAACTATATAACAGGCAATTATTTCCAAACTCACGAACAGAGAACAGATTCGACCCTTTCGTTTCCCCATCAAATATAGACACTCTTAGCGGAATATGGGAGTCATCAGAAAGTAATTGTGCCAAAATATTAAACTCTCCTTCATCAGTCTTCAATCCCAGATTCTTTATAAATGTTTGCTGATTTAAAACAATTCCTTTCGAACCATAGTAGCCAAACAGTTTTTGGAATGTAAGTTCTTGATACCTTGAAGGTATTGTCTCTATTGTTTCCATCCTTCCATCAAGTCTTTTAAACAACTCGATTTCACGTTTCGGATAATCCTTAATGTTACACTTAGACGAACCAATTCTTATATATCTTTTCTCTTTAAAAGCAGTAGGTATTTCTGTTGCAGCCGGAATAATCAAAACAACAACTCTTTTTCCTTCAATTTCAGTTTCCTCAAAACTAAAATTGATACTTGGCGACATGTTTCTTGCCAAAAAGTTTTGATAAGGTTCTTGATTATAACTACTATATTGATTGAAAGCGGTTCCTACTATCTCATGCGTCTCATCGTTTACTCCCCATACAAAGAATGCATATTTCTTATAATGAAACGCAGCCGCATTCGAAAGTGCAGAAACGTATTCTCCCAATGCTTCCGGTTGATACCAATTTTCTTTAAATTCAAACCATTCCTGTTCATCGTTAAATGAACATAAATCCAATACTATTTGTTTAACATCCATTAATCTGCACCTCTCGTATGCTATTATTTCCAACTGTTTATAGTATATCACACTTTTTTGAAAGTTGGGTAAAAAGTTGGGTAAAAAGTTGGGAAAAACACCCCCCCATGCCGGCAGTCTGAAGGAGGCTCTTTCCAAGGCTCCCATTATTGTCTGCGGCATTATCTCTGAAGAATTTAAATCCATGTGTGAGAAGCGACAGATTTGCTGTTATGATTTTATGCTCCTAAAAGAGGAACTTACGCACCTGCTGCCTCTGGAGGAATATGCGAAAGCGGCCTATCGTCAAACCGTGGCTGAAACGCCCCGGCCGGCGGGGAAGACGCAGAATAAAACCGACGTCGGGAAATCTCCTATCTGAACCCGAATATCTTTGGAATGTACCCCGGGAGATGAAATGTAAGAATGGTGTCGTCAAGGGACTGCCGCGCATAACGGTAGCTCTGTCATTCTCAGCTTCGCGCAGCCATAAGGATACAGGAAAAGCTCTTCCTTCTCCCCTATGACCTCTCCGGACTCCGGAACCTTGGCACAGACCGTATCGTATCCATCCTCCAAGCCCCAGCGGATTGGCTTCCCTTCTGCCTTAATGACCACTGGCGGCTGTTGGGAGGAGAAGGGAATCCTTCCAACCTCTCTTCTTTCCACCTGCAGTGCAGTACCGCAGTAGGCATAATTCCACGCCGACTGCATCACGTACTCATAATCACAATAGGGGAATTTTCTCTCCACGCCATCCCTCTCATATTCCAGCATTTTTTTCTCATAACGGATGGGCACGGAGAATACCAGAGAACCACATTTCACACATTTCAGGTCGTGGGGTCTGTCTTCCATATACGGAACGGTATCAAAGCTGATTACAAGCTCCTTCCTTTCCCCGGATGCAATGGCAAAGGAAAGCTCTGTTATAGGACTCGCGCTGTCATCCGCACTCACTCCGTTTTCTTTGACATGCTGTGCGAAGGAGGGAATGCGCACCTTGAAGGTAAATGCCTTCTCGGCTTCCACAGTGTATTTGAAGGTATTCTCAAAAGGATACTGTGTCTCCAAGGTAATCCTTACATCCTCCGTCTGCAATTCAGAGGGTATGGGAAGCACGTTGATAATGGTATCTTCGTGATGCATGAACGCAGAAAGCGCAAGCTTCGGCCAGCCCTGACTGAAATTGGCTGTACAACAGCCGTAATGAGGTTCCAATCCAAACAGATGAGCCTCGTTATTGTTGGTACGGAAAAGGGATTTCCCGGGAAATTTCTCACAGGATATCTGATTGCTCATCTGCACATACTGGTGCGCCCACATATCGTCACTGATTGCAGCGGGAAGGGCATTGAAGGCAAGCACCTCCAATCGTTCCGCCCACTTGGCATCACCGGTATAGGCATACAGCTGCTCATAGGAATACATCTGCTCCACAACGGCACAAAGCTCCGTTCCCTGAATGGGACTACATCCCGACAGGCACTCATCTCCCGTATACAAGCCCACCGGCGTTCCGTTATATTTCGTCAGCAGCTGATGCAGTTCTTCCGCATGGTCCGTATACGCTTCCCCCAGCAATTCGCAGGAGACAGCCTCATACTTTAACATCATGACAAGATTCACGATATGGGTATCAAAGGTCCACTTATTCAGAGGACGTTCCCACAATCCGGTCACGGTATCGTAATTCATACCCTGTGCCTTCAATAGCCTTGCCAATTCCGCCAACCACTCCTCATGGTATCTCTCATAAAGGAACCGAATCGCGATAAAGCCCTCAAACCACCGGTATTTTCCCCAGTTGAACAACTTCACCGTCTCCGCCTGCAGCAAATTGTAGAAGTTTTTCAGAATCCTGTAAATCACTTGGGGAATCCTCTCGTCTCCGGAGCATTCGTAATAGACTGTAAACACCTTGGATATCAACAATACCGCCCAGGGATCGTAGGCTGCTCTCTCCTCATCCTTACAGGGACAAATCCAACCGTCCTCCTTCTGAAAGGACATAATAGACTCAATGTATCTTCCCGCCCTGGCAATCATATCCTCATCCTCAAGCAGATATGCCAGCGGAATAAAGCCGTCCAGCCAATAGGGAACTCTCTCCCAGCCTTCCGCAGTTCC
>CAZPRB010000091.1:0-6346 GCA_964588645.1 uncultured Acetatifactor sp.
CCTCATACATTGCAAAGGGACTTTCAAAGGCACCAAGAAGAAAAGGAAGGGTATGGGTATACTGATTACTGTTGTAATACAACTCCACCATTTCCTCAACGCGTTTCAGCCGAAGCACCTCCGTATAGGAAAGCCATTTCGTATGAAGGACTTCATAAGGCGGCTTTTCCAGATAGCAGATACCGAACTCCTGCGCCCGTTCATGCATCTCAGAGCCCTTTAACACCTTCAGAAAGCCAAGCTGTAATTGTTCCGGATTCATACAATACACTCGATTAAAAGAATGTCCAAAGCTCTCATAATCCTCATAGGGCAACCCTGCGATTAAATCCAGATGCAGGTGAATATTTTCACCTTTCTGCACGGATGCAACAATCTGTTCCAGCCTCTTCACGTTCATGATGCGATTGATGGCACGGATGGTCTGTTCATTGGTGGACTGCACACCAATCTCCAGCTGTGCCAGTCCGGGACGAAAGCTTTGCAGCAGTGCTATTTCATCCTCACGCAGAATATCGGCTGAAATTTCAAAATGGAAATTAGTGACACCATTGTCATGGTCGTGAATATACTGCCAGATTGCCATGGCATGGTCATGATTACAGTTGAAGGTTCTGTCTACAAATTTCACCTGCGGTACTTTGTTGTCCAAGAAAAACTGCAGTTCTCTTTTAACGACACTAATGTCACGTAATCTTACCTTTTTATCGATGGAAGACAGACAATAGCTGCATCGGTAAGGGCACCCTCTGCCGGTCTCATAATAGATGATTCTGTTGGCAAATGGCTCCATATCCTCATAGAGAAAGGGAAGCTTACTGATATCCGTCAGTTCACGCACGGGAGTGTAACCATCGTTCAGATACAATCCGGGAACCGTTCCCCAATCTGCACCCGCCACATATGCTTCCAACACTTCCTTAAAGGTAACTTCCCCCTCCCCAATCATGATGCCTGTTATCCGGGGATATTTCTGCATAATGACATCCGCGTCATATGTAACCTCAGGACCTCCCAGCCAAATATCTGTATCCGGAAGCACCTTGGGAAGCTCTGCAAGCAAATCCTGTATCAGATTCCAATTCCAGATGTAGCAGGAAAAACCGATAGCATCCGGTCTCCTTCTATAGATATCCGCCAGGATATCCTGCATATAATGATTGATGGTGTACTCTGCCAGTTCAATATGCTCCTGTAATTTCCGTCCCGCATAAGCTCTCAGACTGTATATTGCCGGATTAGAATGAATATATTTGGCATTCACTGCTGTCAGTAGAAATTTCATAGGTTATGTGTCCCTCGCTATCAGCTTATCGAATCATCTCTTTTTTATCCAAATCCGCCTGCGCTCTCTTCAAATCCTCGCGGATGGATATTTTCTGAGGACATGCCTCCTCACATTTGCCGCATTCCTTACAATTCTTGGGCTGATGTGCCTCTCCGATATCATTCTCCCAGCCCCATCTCACTACATTATAGTTTGCATACATATGGTAGTTATTCCATGCGCTGAAGCTTCCGGGAATATCTACACCAAAGGGGCACGGCATACAATATCGGCATCCTGTACAGCCATTCTGCACACGAGCTCTCATGGTAGCCACGATATCTTCTATACCCTTCCTCTCAGCAGCGGACATGGGTTTGAAGTTTTTGAAGGTCTTCAAATTATCCTCCACCTGCTCCATATTGGACATACCGCTCAGGATAACCTTAATATTGGGAAAGCTTCCCACCCAGCGAAGTGCAAAAGAGGCGATGGACGCACTCTCATCCAATGCACGGAATTTCTCAGCAATATCATCGGAACAGCTTGCAAGAGAACCTCCCCTGATGGGCTCCATTACAATAACCGGAACATTTCTCTCCACGGTCAGCTCGTAACCCTTTAAACCGGCCTGCTCCTCGGTGTCCATATAATTAAACTGAATCTGGCAGAAATCCCAGTCTCTGGCGGACAGAATTTCTTCAAAAGCATCATAATCATCATGGAAAGAAAATCCAAGATATCTGATTTTCCCTTCTTTCTGTAACTCTTCCAGGCGTTTTACACCACCCAGTTCAACCATTTTTCTCCATTTGTCACGGTTCAAGGCATGCATCAGATAAAAGTCAATATGATCTGTCTGCAATCTCTCCAGCTGCTCGTTCAGTAAACGGTCTACGTCATCCACCTGTTTCACATGCCACACAGGCAGCTTGGTCGCCAAATAAAAAGAATCCCTGGGATACTTCTTCATCACTTTTCCTACAAAGGGCTCACTGCAGCCATCATGATAAGGATAGGCGGTATCTATGTAATTCACACCCTCTGCAATCGCCTTGTCCATCATTTTCTCCGCTTCCGCCTCGTCAATCTTGCCATCTGCTGTCACCGGAAAACGCATGCAGCCAAATCCCAACAACGAGGTCTCAATTCCTAATTTTTCCACTTTTCTGAATTCCATCTTTCTACCTTCTTTCTTCTTGATATCCATCCTCTGTAAAAGACACGCCGAACTCCCTGCTGTATTCATTGATACGCCCGATAATCCGCTTAGCCTCCTCCCCTGTCGCCGGAGTAGGACAATAATCATTTCGGGTCGTAACCGAGCTTACCGAACAAGGAATCACGCGAATCTCCGAGTCCTCCTGTTTCACACCGTCCACAAAAGTAAATGTCTGTTGAAAAATCATCGTATCCTTATCCGAAGGATTGCGATTGGCTCCAAAACAGAAATTAGCCAGACTGTACACGATGTATTTGCCCTGATATTCTTCCACCCCCTGCAAAACATGTGGGTGATGGCCCAACACCAAATCAGCTCCCCAGCCGATACATTTCTGCCCCAGGGTACGCTGATAATCTTCAGGGTAGTATTCCTGCTCAATGCCCCAATGACAGCATGCCAATATCAAATCTGCCCCGGCATCCGATAATTCCGCAATTCCGTCCTTCAGGTAGCGCTCCACCGCTTCTCCCTGAGACGCCTCATTGACAGAGATAAACCCAATTCGAATTCCCTTGGTCTCATAAATTCCTACCACATTGTCATAGGCATATGGAATGCCTGCTGCCTCCAGAGCCGCTATCGTATCCTTGCTTCCCTGCTCTCCATAATCCCAACGATGATTATTCGCCATACTGACCGCCTCTACGCTTCCGCTAGTCAGGATATCGACATACTCCGGGTCCCCCTTAATATTGTAAGTGCGTCCCTCCTGTATCACATCTGACATAGTAAGCGTACCTTCCAAATTCACGATGGTCATATCATCCTGTGCAAAAATATCATACACATTCCCCAGAAAATATCCCGGATCCTGAACCTGATCATACATCTGCCGGAAGGAATTGGCATAATCCTGCTGATGATGATTTCCTAGTGACGCATCCCCTGCCGCAGAGATTGTGATGGAAATAATGTCCGGTTCTTCCGGTTCTGTGGGTAATGCTTCCGAGGAAATTTCCACCTGTTCTCTGTCACTTGGTTCTACACCACTTGGTTCTACACCACTTGGTTCTACACCACTTGGTCCTCCCTTTACCTGCTCCAGCCTGCTGCCTTCCTCTAATATTGGCGAAATGACAGCCGTGTCGTCTGTGCAGGCGCATAGATTCAAGGCAACTATAACGACTGCCAAACATAAAAATTTCTTTCTCATGGATACTCCTTTGAACCACACCTTCAGCCCTATTTCTTCGTCTTTTTAAGACCCCATATTCCTCCGACAATCAGAACGACTCCCAAAAGAATTTCAATCACAGTACTTGCTCCTCCTAACGTTCCCACAAGCACAACCGCAGTTGGTCCGTCTGCACCTCCGATAATGCCTATGGTATTGGCAACAGCTTGTACCTTTAACAGACTCCCGATAACCATAGGTGCAGCTACACTTAATAAGACGATTCCTCCGGCAATCATTGATAGAATGGATATAACTTTCTTCATCTTCAAGTTCTCCTCGACATGAAACATTTATTTTTCATTTTTATACGAAATCAATATATGTGCAGGTGCAAATATCACCGCTGCAATAATTAGCAATATAGACCTGCTCATAATTCCACTAAATAAGAAAATTACCGATGGAATAACAGACAATGAAACTGCTTTAAAAAGTGAATTCTGACTAAAGCAGATAAACCATATTACACAATATAATGCAATTAGCAGGACATTCACAATAAGATAGAGTGCAAATGCTTCATCCGACCACCAGCCGAACCATGTTCCCGGAACATTGATTATCATAAACCCAAAACAACCAAAACGACCTACTTGCTCTATCACTTCAACCAACTTGTTATTCCACTTGTTTTCAAAACCATTCTTTACTCTAAGAGCATATATTATGTTCGGTATCATAATTATCGCTACAAATACGACACCGAAAATGTTAATCCACTCCATCTTCTCACCTTCATTTAATTAATACATTCAGATTATAGCATATTCAGACTAATCTTAAAAGTATCATCTATAGTGACCGTGCGCTCCGAAAATTCCCCAAAAAACAGTTGCCAATTTCTTCTCTCTATGCTACTCTGAAAACAAGCATACAGTTCTGTTATTCTATGTGACTTAAAATGTCACACATCTGATAAAGCGACTTAATTTATTAATTTCTAACACGACTCTTGCTTAAAATTCAACCAATAATTAAATAGGCATGAGTTGGTTAACGGATAATCGCCGATTGCAGATTCTGACTGATGTGACAGCAGAAGAATTAAGGCTGTCAATAAGCCAGAAACGGTTTTGCAATAATCCCATACCCCTTCTCCTGCCGGAACAGGAGGAGCATGGAACAAAAGAAAAACCAGTGGCATCCGGGCTTTGCAGCAGCTATTCGGATGGAGCTGAAAGAAAACCGGGAAGGGCTTACCTTTGAGGAAGAACATCCCCTCAGCAAAAAACCTTTACAGATTGATATGCTGATTATTAAAAACGAAAAGAATGTAAAAATCAAAAACAAAATAGGCAGAATTTTCCGGCGGTACAACATCGTGGAATACAAGTCGCCGGATGATTCCATGAGTGTGGACACCTTCTATAAGGTAGTCGGTTATGCCTGTCTGTACAAAGTAAGTAGTGAATATGAGAATGCTTACGATGCAGAAGAAATCACAATCACATTGGTAAGGCAGCGTTATCCCATTACCCTGATGAGATATCTGAAAGAATGCGGATACATCGCAGAGCGGGTTTCCCCCGGCATATATTACATATCCGGAAAAACCATGTTTCCCATACAACTTCTGGTTACCAAAGATTTGGATAAAGATGAGAATATCTGGTTACATTCCTTGCGAAACGATATCAGCAGGGAAACCTATACGGAATTGTTGGCATCCGTAGAAAAGTTGGGACCCAAGGACCGGGAATTATACGGCGAAGCTATTTTACAGGTTGTCACAAATGCAAATGATGTAAAGATTGAAAAATGGAAGGAGAACAATAAAATGGCGTGTGAAGCATTACAAAGAATTATGGCACCGGAACTGGAAGCAAGCATGCTGAAAGGAGAACTTAAAGGTGAAATAAAAGGAAAAATTGAAGGTAAAATCCTCGCCTACTCAGACGTAGGAATCCCGATTGAAACCATTGCAGAAAAGGTTTCTCTTTCTGTCCATGAGGTGGAGAAAATACTTGCAAAAAACTGACAATACGCTCTCTCTAGCGTTTGTCCAAAAATCATAGAACAATAAGATAAATCGTATGATAGGGAAGCGGTTCTTTGCCCCTTCCCTATTTTTTGCATCAACAGGACTCATCAATACGCTGTTCCTATTTTTTCACTCTCATCAAATAATGTGTCTCATCCTCACCTGCTATATAAGCACCATTATTACTAATAACTTTAAAAGACTGAATGTTGCTTTTTAATACGCGCAAGTATATTTCATCCTCCGGCACTATTTCCCGTGCGATATCCAAAACCATTGCTAATCCTTTAGTTCCATATCCTTTACCACGATACTCTTTTTTGACACTATATCCGATATGACCTGCACCAACTTTAAGCGCCGCTGTCAGATAATGTCGAATCCTATATTCCCCCACAAGCACTTGCTCGTCCCACAAATAATAATATGTCTCCGGTACAAACCATTCGGGCATACCAACTGGATTCTCGTGCATCATAAGCTCCGGTAATACAGTAGTTTCATATTCTTCAAAAGTTATTCCCTCGTAGGGATTGGTTAATCCATTTTCATCCTTCGGCAATGCAGTGACATATTCCCACTGTTCTTTTATATCTGTCAAATTCATTTTTCGCAGTTCCAATACCTCCTACAAACCCTATTTTTTTCATCTATCGACATACATCCTCATTCCGGGAATTAAAACTATTTTAGCAC